>JAZOWJ010000013.1:0-9854 GCA_045659125.1 Acutalibacteraceae bacterium | reverse complement strand
TCATAAACGGTGGAGGTGTAATACAGCCAGCCGTCCGTACCGCGGATAACACTGTCAACAGATGAGGTTGCAAACTTGTCCAAAAGCTGTGCATCGGCTGCAACCATCTGCTGTCTGAAGGCAAAGTGATCGTTGAAATAATCACCGAGCTCCTTGAGGATGTTGAAATTGAATTTACCGTCCTCCACCAGCGAGGGGAATTCGGCAAGCTCACGCTTTTCAAGCGTGCCGTCTGCTTCGGGAGCAAAGGTCATGCAGACAAAAGGAATCAGACTGATGATGAAGCAGAGCACAACATAAAAAATATTCGATCTTTTTTTCATATTTGCCACCTGCCTTTAAAATCTGAAGTAAATGAAGGGGTTGTAGGTATCCGATGACAGGCGGATCATGCAGAAGATAAGAAGCGCAACGCTCAATACATACAATGTGACATTGAGTGCCTTTGCCTTTGTGCCGACAACATTCTCGCCGAGCACCATGGTCTTGATCTTTTCGGAAATGTAACGCATGGGGCCTGCACCGAATGCACCAATAATGATCACCACAATATTCCACGGGGTCATATACTGCATGAAAACGCTCATCGCTTCGGGAGAGAAGTCGAAGCCGGTAAACATTTTGCCGACGAAAACACCCCAGTCACGGAACGAGGTGACACAAAGCAGGGAGAAGCCGATGCTGACAACAAGCATGGTGTAAATGTAGGCAATGACCTTGGGCAGCTTCTTGAAGAAGTTTCTGAACACATCCTCCAGAACACGGAACACACCGTGCATGCAACCCCACAGCACATAAGCCCATGTGGCACCGTGCCACAAGCCGGTCATGAAGAAAACAACCATCATGTTGAAACGGGCTCTGCCGATACCCTTGCGGTTGCCGCCGAGGGGGAAGTAAAGATATTCGGTGAACCAGGTGAACATGGAAATGTGCCAACGGCTCCAGAACTCTTTAATGGAGGTGGAGGTGTAGGGATAGGTGAAGTTTTCAAGGAACTTGAAGCCGAACATCTGTCCCATACCGATTGCCATGTCGGAATAACCGCTGAAATCGTAGTAAATACGAAGCATGGTGACAACGGATGCGAGCCAGACTGCAAGAATGTTCATTTCATCCACACTGCTTGCAAACATCATATCCGCAATCTGTCCTGTCACATTGGCAAAAATAACCTTTTTGCCGACACCGCACACAAAGCGACGGAAGCCGTTTGCAATGTCGGTGGAGCTTGCATGGCGCTGTGAAAGTGCCACATTGACATCGTGGAATTTAACGATAGGGCCTGCAATGAGCTGCGGGAAGAAGGTGATGTAGAGCAGAACATTGAAATAGTTCTTTTCGACATTGACCTTTTTTCTGTAGACGTCAACAACATAAGACAGAGCCTGGAAGGTGAAGAACGAAATGCCGATGGGCAGTGCAATCTGCGGAACGGTCAGCTCTGTACCGAAAATGCTGTTGATGGTTTCAAACAGGAAGCCTGTGTATTTGAAGAAGCCGAGCGGAAGCAGGTTGACAATGATGGATGTAACAACGACTGCCTTGCGCTTTTTGGGATCTTCACACTTATTGACTGCAAGTGCAAAAAGATAGTTCCAGATTGACGATGCAATCATCAGAAACACATAAACCGGCTCGCCGTAGGCATAGAATGCAAGGCTGAAAATAATGAGCATAACGTTCTTTGCCTTGATGCCCGGCAGAATCTGGTGCAGGACAAAAACAATGGGAAGAAATACGCTTATAAAAGCAATTGAGCTGAAAATCATTTCCAGGTTACCTTTCCGTTTGCAACTGTCATATTGATGCTGTAGTTAGCGGTGTAGCCGTAGGGATAAGAATTCTTGGTGACCATAAAGGAATTGTAGTTGGGATATTTGTTCTGCATCATGGCATCGCACCAGTAGGTTGTGCCGTTGTATTTAACGGTGGTAAGACCGTGGGTGGTGGTGCCGCCGCCGGAAGCCGAGATCTGACCGGTGATGAAGCCGACATCAAAGCCGAGCACTCTGCCGCAATAGGCGAGAGCTGCTGCAAAACGATAGCAGTTGCCGGTCCACTTGCTGAACATTTCAGTTGCATAGCCGGGGATATGTCTGCCGTCGGGGGTCTGGGTTACGTCAGGGTTGTTGCCGTAGGTGAAGTAATCAACCATGATGTAGTAGCAATCGGAAAAACGGTTGTAGGCAGAATCGTTGGGATTGGTATAGGTATTCACAAATTCGACAGCGGCTTCAATGGAAGCATCGTCCACACGAGCTCCGTCGGGGCCGTAATAGGCAGAGCCGACGATTTTGTTTTTGGCGGGGGTGTAGTTATTGCCGCTCTTTTCGAAGCAATACCACAATCCGCTTGCTGCCTGCTGCACACCTGCATACTTTTCATTGCATCGATCGCAATGCTGGGGAGTGGTAGCGGTGCAGCGTACCATATTATGACCGAGCACCTTACCGGGCAGCTTCATCACATAAGAGCAGACCGAGCAGGTATATTCCTTGACACCGGCGGTGGTGCAGGTATCGGGCTCGTTCTTGGTTTCCTTATAGGAGTGGCCCTTGGACTTGATTTCTTCTGTCTGTGTAGCTGAGCATACAGAACAGGTGTATGTAATCAGACCCTTTGCAGTACAAGTGGGCTCTGTACGGGAGGTTTCCTTGAAATCGTGACCCTTTGCTGCAATGAAACCAGCCCTTTCTTCACCGCAGGCGGAGCACTTCTGATAGTCGGCGCCTGCCGTGGTGCAGGTGGCTTCGGTTTTGCTGACAGACACGAAAGCGTGTGCAAGCTTTGCAAAGGTGATGGTGTTTTCCAGTTCGCAATGTGCACAGCTGTAAGAAGCACTGCCCTCTGCGGAGCAGGTAGCTGCAACGGCTTCACCGAGCACAAAGGAATGCTGCACCTTTGTATCCAGATTGACGGAGATTCGAAGCACTGAACGAGCATCGCCTGCATTGAGAGCACCGTCATAATTCATATCGGCATAAGCGATAATATCTGCTGCAAGCTGATCCAGTCCGACTGCAGCACGAAGCACGGTTCTGGCTTCCCCTGCAGTGATATCACCGTCATTATTCAGATCGCCCATCGTCTGCAAAACAACAGGTTCATCCGCATCGCCACCGGTAACATTACCGTCTGTGACATTGCCGTCTGTAATATTTCCGTCTGTGACATTGCCGTTGGTGATTGTGTTTGCTTCCTGTGCAAAGGAAGGCAAAGCAAAAGCAACAACCAACAAAAGAAGCATTGCCAGCAAAATGGTTACTTGTTTAAGTTTTTTCTGCATTTTCCCCATTATGAAGACCTCTCTGTTTGTTTATTTTCATATCGTTTCTTTTTGCCGCTTTTTTACAAAAAATCTGCCGACAAAAGCCGATTGAATTCCACATTTTTTTATAGCATATTTATTCTGAAAAATCAACAAGTTTTCTTCATTTGTATTATATTTGTAATATATACCAAATATGCCGTAAAATGGGCTGAAGTTATGAGCAAAAATATGATTATTCCGCGTTGACCGCCTTGCCGATGAACTTAAGTGCTTCCACCTGCTCGGGATCGAAATTGCCGCGTCGGTCCACATAGATATCGACAGTAATAACAGCACCGGCCATATTGTTCTGACGGATGTATTCTGCAATGTATTCCTTGCTGCGTCTGACCCCTGTGTTGCACCATCCTGCCGCCACATTTCCGTCACGGTAGTTACCCATGGGAATAAGAAGATGATTCTGTGCTCCGTCAGTAAAACGGGACTTGAAAATATAGGTAAAATCATTGTCCTCACCGCAGGTAAAGCCCTCATGCTCATACCATTTGACGGGGGTATCGTCACCTTCGGGGCTGACAAAGCTTGCCGTACCGCTGTTAAAGGCTGCAAGGGCGTCGGGGTTCCCCTTCGTGATAGCCCTGTAGTAGACGGAAAGCAGCTCGTTGTTGTAGCCCAGAGAGGCATAGCAGCCGTCTACCCACCAGCCCTTGACAAGACTGCCGTAACGCACGGCATATTCCTCAAGCACAGCCGCCCAGTTGTTGACAAAATGCTCGTCAACCCTGCCGTGAAGGCCTGCCTGATAGTCCTCATAAAGTCCCATGGCAGGGCCTGCGACCTTGTCAAAATGCGGTCCGTCGCCTGTAAAATACAGATAAAGGTCGATGTCATACTTCTGCAGGGATTCTGCAAGATCCTTAATCAGATCGCGTTCTGCACAGGCTTCACCCGGAGAAATCCCCGTGATGCGGCTGAAGGCCGTATTGGGTGCAATCATGAAGCGGGTGCCCTGCATGATGGTAATCATGTAATAGCCGCAGCCGATTTCATGCAGCGTTTTTGCTATTTTATCGGTATCCACGGCATTGACCTGCTCGTTGTATTCCTTCGCCATGTCAAGAATCAGGGTCTTTTCATCCTTGCCTTCAAAAAAGGACGGTCCTTTTTCACTCCAATACAGGTAGTGATTGAAAATCCCCCATTTTTTGTTCATCATTCTGTCCTGTGCGTTCATATTGCTCCTCCTTCGGATAAATTATGAATTTTCAAGCAAAATGCGTTGTTATGCGTCCTGATTGGCGAGCTTTTCCGCCGTATCCGCGGTGATGAGTGCATCGATAAGCTCATCAAGGTCACCGTTGAGAATATTTTCGATTTTATATAAGGTCAGGCCGATGCGGTGGTCGGTGACACGGTACTGATGGTAGTTATAGGTTCTGATTTTTTCACTGCGGTCACCCGAGCCGACCATGCTTCTGCGTTCACCTGCCTGCTTTTCCTGTTGCTTACGGCGCTCTGCCTCAAGCAGACGGGATTTGAGCACCTTCATGGCTTTGTCTTTGTTTTTATATTGACTTCTCTCATCCTGACATTCCACAACAAGCCCCGTGGGCAGGTGGGTAATGCGGATGGCGGATTCGGTTTTGTTGATATGCTGACCGCCTGCTCCGCCTGCACGGAAGGTATCAATCTGCAGATCGGTCGGATTGATATCGATTTCCACATCCTCTGCTTCAGGAAAAACCGCGACGGTCGCCGCCGAGGTGTGAATTCTGCCCTGGGTTTCGGTTTCGGGCACGCGTTGCACACGGTGCACACCGCTTTCAAACTTGAATCGGGAATAGGCGCCCATGCCGTGTATTTCCACCGTGACCTCCTTGTAGCCGCCAAGCTCCGTCGGCGTGGCATTGAGCACAGAGGTACGGTATCCCCTGGCCTGTGCATACATGGAATACATGCGCAGAAGTGTGCCTGCAAACAGTGCACCCTCTTCACCGCCCGTGCCTGCACGGATTTCAAGAATAACATTGCGGTCATCATTGGGGTCACGCGGAAGCAACAGAATTTTGAGCTCTTCCTCTAATTTTTCACACGCAGAAATCGCGCTTTCGTGTTCTTCAAACACAAGAGCGCGGAAATCCTTATCAAGTGTATCTGCAAGTAATTGTGCGGTTTCATTGACAATGCCGTCTGCCTGCTGCCACTCGTCAAATTTTTCAGCCACGGGGGACAGTCTCGACAGCTCCTGCATAAGCCTGGTTGACAGCTGAATATCGCTTGCAACAGCAGGGGCACAGAGCTGCTCCTCAATTTCCTTGCGACGGTCTGCAGCCGTACAAAGGCGGTCATAAAGTGATTTTTCCATGTTCAGTTTTCATCCTCGTCATCCACAAAGAAGATGCCTACATTGTATTTTTCCGCCATTGCCCTGACAGCTGCAGCTGCTTCTGCATTTTCGCAGGATGCAATCACAAAATCCATGCTCTGGAACATACCCAGATAGCGCTTGGCAATGGCCTTTGCAGGTGGTATCTCCTTGCCGTACTCCAGCTCGGCGATGCGTGTACACTCCTGCAGATCCCGCTTGCCCCTGCCGTCGGGAAGGGCAAACTTCAGCTTGAGCTGCGGATACATATGACGCAGATGCTCCACCACAACATTTGCGGTGATATCCATATCGCCCTGCTGACAAATGTAGAAGGTATCCACACCCTCTGCTTCAATCAGCTGCCTGGCGATTTTGCGCACAAAAAAGAACAGCTCAAAGGAATATTTTTTACTTCCGAAAAAAGAACAAGTCAAAGGGGCTTCCCTCCTTTTCGTTTATACCGTAATTTTCTTGAATAATTCCGCAAACAGTGCCTCAAGGCCATCCTGCCCATTGTTGACAAGCACAAAATCACTGCGCTGTGTAAAATAATCTTCATCAAAACGGGCCTGCATGCGTTTTTCTATTTCCTGTGCACAAAGACCGTCGCGCAGCTGCAGCCTTTGCAGACGGACATCATGATCTGCCGTGATATATACGGTATGATCGCAAAGCTGCCCAAGACCTGTTTCAAAAAGCAACGGTACATCGAGCACGACATTCCTGCCGTCCTTTTGCAAATCATTCACCGCATCGCGGATGCGTTTTAAAATAGCAGGATGGGTGATGCTGTTGAGCTTCTGCGTGCTTTCTGCATCCGCAAAGGCCCGTTCACCGAGCTTACGACGATCCAACGACCCGTCAGAAAGCAGGATATCCGCCCCGAAGGCCTCTGCCAGCAAGGCAAGCTCGGGGGAATCCTTTTGCGTCACACTGCGTGCAATCACATCGGCATCCACCACGGCAAAATCCTTTTCCGCAAAAAGCTTTGTGAGTGTGCTTTTGCCTGCCCCCGTAATACCGGTAATGCCGACAATGCAGGTATTGTGCATAAATGCAAAGCCTGCAGCACGGTACAGTCGGTTGCAAACAGCAAGCCCGACCCCGTCCGAAGAGGGGTCACGTGCCCATACGGTTTTTGCTTTTTTCTCATCGAGCTCACGCAAGGCATCAAACAGGCGATGGGTCTGCGAAAACGGGTCGTCCGCTTGTCCGAAGGTGACACAATTGATACGAAGATGCGCAACATCCTCTTCAAAACAAAGCGCAAAATCATCCTTTGATGCATTTTTTGCTACAAACTTATAAAAATCTTCTGCAGAACCCTTGATAACGGTAATTTTTGCAAGGGGTGCATAATGGCGGTATTTCATACCCGGAGATGCTGCGGTCTGTCCTGCCTGCAGGGGATTAAGAACAGCATCATCCACCTGTACCTCGCCGAGCACCTCACGAAGCTGCTCAAGCGTGACACTGCCCGGACGCAAAAGACGGGGCACATCCGTTGCAAGGGTCAGCACGGTGCTTTCCACACCGAATTCGCAGTTGCCGCCATCGCAGACAGCTGCGATGCGACCATCCATATCATCCATAACATGACGAACATCCGTAGGGCTCGGAAAGCCCGAAATATTGGCACTCGGGGCTGCAAGCGGAACCCCTGCGGCACGAATCAGCGCATTGGCAGACGGATGCGAGGGCATACGCACGGCAACCGTATCAAGACCGCCGCTGACAGTATCGGGCACACAGTCCTTTTTCGGAAGAATGATCGTCAAAGGGCCCGGCCAGAATTTTTCAGCCAGACGCAGGGCAGAAACGGGCACATGGGCCGCAAGGTCAAAAAGCTCCTGCACAAAAGCGATATGCACAATCAGCGGATTGTCCTGCGGTCTGCCCTTGGCGGCAAATATTTTTTCAACAGCCGCACTGTCTAAGGCATTTGCAGCAAGCCCGTAAACGGTTTCGGTGGGCATGGCAACCACTTCGCCTGCCTTGAGGAATGCGGCAGCAGTGTTGACAGCATCGGCATTTTGAATGGGATTACGGATATCCAGAAATAAGGTGTTCATTTCATCACTCTTAAAAAATATTTTTCTATTTTACAGTATATCATATCTGCTTTGAATTTACAAGATAAAATCCCCGCCGCACGAAGGGAAATAACCTTGTTGACATTGCACGCGGACCGTGATACACTGAAAAGGTAAAAAAACCCTTTTGAGAGGATGTTTATCATGAAATACTGTGTCAGCTCCTACAGCTATTCCCAGCTCCGCCATGCAGGCTTATATACCGAGCTTGAGCTCATTGCCCTTGCAAAGGAAATGGGCTTTGACGGCATTGAATTTGCCGAAATCAACACCCCCGAGGGCAAGGACAAGGCAGAATATGCCGCCGAGCTCAGGGCAGAGGCCGACAGAGTGGGCATTGAAATTGTCTGCTACAGCATCGGCGCAGACTTTTTGAAAAACGAAAATCAGGTTGAAAAGCTGAAAAAGGAAGTGGATATCGCCGCCATTCTCGGTGTAAAATGCATGCGTCATGATGCAACATCGGGCTTCAGGGACGGTGAAAGAGGCAGCAAGGGCTTCGATCAGGCACTTCCGATTCTTGCAGACGGCTACCGTGCCGTTACACAGTATGCAAAAACCAAAGGAATCCGCACAATGGTGGAAAATCACGGCTTCTTCTGTCAGGATTCCGACCGCGTGGAAAAGCTTATCAATGCAGTGGCAGATGAAAACTTCGGTGCACTCATTGACCTGGGCAACTTCCTGTGTGCAGATGAAAATCCTGCCACTGCAGTCGGCAGACTGGCGCCCTATGCGTTCCATGTGCATGCCAAGGACTTCCATGTGAAGAACGGCAACGGTGTGATTCCGCCCGACGGCTTTTTCCGTTCGCGTGGCGGCAATGCACTTCGCGGTGCAATCATCGGTCACGGTGATGTACCTGTTCTGCAGTGTCTGCGTATTCTGGATGCACACGGCTATGACAGCTGGATCACGGTTGAATTTGAGGGCATGGAGGATGCCAAGAAGGGTGTTGCCTGCGGCCTGAAAACCCTGAAATATTTTGACGAACAGCTGTAACAAAATGGAAAACGATATTCAATTCATGCAACAAGCCCTTATCCTGGCACAAGAAGCCGCCGACGAATGGGAAACCCCTGTCGGTGCGGTGATCGTGCGTGGCGGTGAGGTCATTGCAACAGGCAGAAACCGCCGTGAGATCGGTAAAAATGCCTTGTACCATGCCGAAATTGAGGCCATTGACAATGCCTGCAAAAAGTTAGGCGGATGGCGCTTGCCGGGCTGCACACTGTATGTCACCCTCGAGCCCTGTCCGATGTGCACGGGTGCGATCATCAACTCACGCATTGAACGCGTGGTGTTCGGTGCAAGCGACACAAAAGCCGGCTCCATGGGCTCGGTCATTGACCTGACAGCACTTCCCTATAACCACAAGCCTGCCGTCACAAGCGGTGTGCTGCAGGAGGAATGTGCCGCAATGCTGTCATCCTTTTTCAAGGAATTGCGCAAACACAAGGAGAAAAAAAATGAAAATTCTTGTCATTGACGGGCAGGGCGGTCAGCTCGGCAGTCAGCTCATCAAAGCCATCAACGAAAAATTTCCGCAGACGGAAATCACTGCCGTCGGGACCAATGCTGTCGCCACGGCAGCCATGCTCAAAAGCGGAGCAAAAGCCGCGGCAACGGGTGAAAACCCCGTGGTGGTTGCCTGCCGCAGTGCGGATATCATCATCGGCCCCATCGGCATTGTGATTGCAGATTCCATGCTCGGTGAAATCACTCCTGCCATGGCGGTTGCCGTCGGCCAAAGCCGCGCTGTCAGAATTCTGATTCCCGTCAACAAATGTGAAAATCTGGTGGCAGGGGTGCAAAATCCCGTTGTTTCGGCACTCATTGAGGATGCTCTCACAAAATTGAAGACTTTGCTGTAAAATTTGCTTGTTTTTTGGCGACACTTATGATAAAATAAAAAAAGCCGTTCAGAAGAACAGCTTACGAAGCAGAAGCTTCTTTTCGGAAAAATACTTAAAACGCATTGATACTATGAAGGTGTCTTTAACTCTGCAGAGTTAAAGAGACTTTTTTGTTTTTGAAAGGATTAAAAAAATATGACCAAACGAAACAACCTGATGAAAACCGTTTTTTCCGCTGTTTTTCTGGCACTTGCCTTTGTGAT
>JAZOWJ010000012.1:0-10835 GCA_045659125.1 Acutalibacteraceae bacterium | reverse complement strand
CCATTTATGAAAAAACGAAAAGAAACCCCGTCATCATACCGGTCGTTTTGATGGTTTGAGGTGATTGATTGTTGATTAAAGGACTTCTGAAAACTTATCTTGTGACCGGTGTTGCATTATTTGCAGCACTTGTTGCAGCCGGAATCACACTGTATTACAATACGGTGTTGGGTATTGTTGAATTGATTCTTGTGCTCGTTGTTTTGATTGTCGGTTATCTGAGAATTTTCAGAGGCTTCCGTAAATTATCGCAACAGGTTGCAGCGCTCAATGAAACATTAAAAATAGAGGACCATGGTGGTGAACAGGCAAATGCATTTCCGTTTCCGCTTGCTCTTTGTAATCAGCAGGGTAATGTTGTCTGGTACAACTTGTTGTATGAAAAAATCATCGTTGAGCAATGCGGTTTTGAGCAGCCTGATATTGGCGATTGCCTGCCCTTTGAGCTGTTGATGAACAGCGAATTGCCGATTTCTGTTGATGCTGATGTTCGTGGTAATTTCTTTACTGTATTTCCTGTGCGAACACAGGACGGTATGTTTGCCTTATATTTTGTTGATGATTCAGAGCTTAAGAATTTCAGAATGGCTTATCTTCGTACAAGGCCTGTTGCCATTATGATCAATATTGACTCTCTTGATAATACAGAGGATTCTTATTCTCATATTGATTTTTCAACAATTCATGCTGAAATAGATCGCATTATTTCTGCTTGGCTTGCTGCAAACAGCTGTGTTTACAGGCGATATTCCGACGGAAGATATTTTGCTTTGACAGAATATGATAATTTTCAGAAAATTTCTGAAAAGCGTTTTGATTTGCTTGATATGGTTCGTGCCTACCGTTTTGACGGTCAGGATTCCGGCATAACATTGTCTATCGGTGTCGGAATGGAACCCACATTCCGCGAAAGTGAAAACAGTGCAAGACAAGCTCTTGATATGGCTCGCGGTCGTGGCGGTGATCAGGTTGCCATTAAAGCAGATGATACTTTTGAATTTATCGGCGGCATTTCGGCAAAAAAGGACAAGCGCGGCAAGATTCGTTCCCGAAGTATCGCATCCGCCTTATGTGAGCTGATTGAAAAAGCTGACAATGTGTTACTGATGGGACATTCCTTTTCAGATTTTGATGCAATCGGCTCTTGTATCGGCTTGTCTGCTTTGTGTGCTGCTGCCGGTGTAAAAGCAAATATTGTTGTAAATGATGAAACAACATTGGCACAGCCGTTGATTGATCTTTGCGAACAAAATGGCATGAAGGGTCTGTTTGTTGACGAAGAGGTTGGTGTTGCTTATATCAATGAAAACACCTTGCTGATAGTTGTCGATATTCTCAGACCGAATAATGTTGAAAGTCGTGTTATTCTTGATAATGTAAAAAACATAGCAGTGATTGATCATCACAGAATGGCTGTGGATAAAATTGAATCACCTGTGCTGCTGTTTCACGATCCCTATGCATCTTCTTGTGCAGAAATGGTTACAGAGCTGATTCAATATGCGCCCACAAAGCCGAAGCTTACCCCGGTTCAGGCAGAAGCACTTATGGCCGGTATTATTCTTGATACCAAGAATTTTACATTCCGTGTCGGTGTGCGCACTTTTGAAGCAGCTGCATTTTTACGGGAACGAAAAACGGATACCGTTCGTGTGAAAAAACTGTTTGCATTGTCTGAAGAAGAAAAACTGATTGTTAATAAGATTGCATTGTCTGCTAAAATCTGTGATAATTATGCTGTAGCATTTACAGATATGCAGGCTGCTGATATCCGTAAATTGTCTTCGCAGGCTGCAGACGATCTTTTGGAAATTAAAGGTGTTGAAGCTTCCTTTGTCGTCTATACACAGACAAACGGTGTTGCCGTTTCTGCCCGCTCATTGGGAAGCATCAATGTGCAGCTTATTATGGAAAGGCTTGGCGGTGGCGGACATCAAAGCATGGCAGGTGCTCAGCTTCGTGATACGACTGCACAGCAGGCCATGGAAAAACTGTCGGAAGCTATTAAATATTATTTTCATTCCGAAATATGATGTAAAAACTTACAGGAGGATAAAAAAATGAAGGTTGTACTTATGCAGGATATTAAAGATTTGGGTAAGAAGGGTGAGCTTGTTAATGTAGCTGATGGCTATGGCAAAAACTATCTGATTCCCAGAAAGCTTGCTGTTCTTGCTGATAATACTGCAATGAATGAACTGAAGAATCGTGAAACCGCAAAGCAGTATCACATTGCAATGGAAAAGAAAAAGGCAACAGAAGATGCTGCTGTGCTTGAAGGTAAAACAATTAAGATTTCTGCTTCTGCAGGTCAGAACGGTAAATTGTTCGGCTCTGTAACCACCAAAGAAATTGCTGAAAAGATCAAGCAGGAATTCAGCATCGAAGTTGACAAAAAGAAAATCACCTGCGATGACATTCGTTCTTACGGTCAGTATGGCTGTGTTGTGAAGCTCTATCAGGGTATCACCGCTAACGTATTTATTGTTGTTGGCGAATAATCGGGTGATTTGTTTTGGAAAAAAGAGACATTTTTTCTAATACCGAGAAGACGTTGCCATATAGTCTTGAGGCAGAACAAGCGGTTCTTGGTTGCATTTTAATCGATCCGTCTGTTCTCGGCAGAGTATCACTTCTTCTTAAACCTGATTACTTCTATTTGCCGCAGCACAAGTCTATTTTTCTTGCAATGCTTGAGCTCGATGCGGCCGGTAGCGGCAAGCTTGATGCTCTCTTGGTGTTAGAGCTTCTTAAAAATCAAAAAGTTTTTTCAGACGAAGACGGAAAGGAATACCTTGTCCGTCTTGCTGAATTTGTGCCTACTGCTGAAAATCTTGAGTTATATTGCAACATTATAAAAAACAAGTTCTACATCCGTACGCTTATCAATGTATCGGGCGAGATTATTGATTTGGCTTATGATAATCAGGATGAAGCAGAAAAGGTGCTTGATACTGCAGAACAGCGTATATACGATATTCGTCAGGGTAAAGCGGTTGCAGGTCCTGCTTCAATCGGCGATGTTATTACTGATGTTTATGATCACCTTTATAAATTGAATTCAGCCGATAAAGAGCAATTTCAGGGCTTGCCGACAGGATTCCCCGATTTTGATAAAATGGTAACCGGTCTGAACCGTTCAGACCTTGTGCTGATCGGTGCGCGACCCGCTATGGGTAAAACGAGCTTTGCACTCAACCTTGCTCGTAATGTTGCTGTTAAGTCAAGAAAAAAGGTTTTGTTCTTCTCTTTGGAAATGTCAAAGGAACAGCTTGCACAGCGTGTTATTTCCACGGAAGCCAGAATCCCCAGTCAAAAGATGCGTACGGGTGACCTTACACCCGCTGAATGGGAACAGCTTTCGGGTGGTTGCTTGTTCCTTGCGGACGTACCGTTATATTTTGACGATACTGCAAATATTACCGTTCCTGAAATGAAGGCGCGTATCAGACAGCTTAAAAATGTTGAAGCTGTATTTATCGATTATCTGCAGCTGATGCAAGGCTCAAAAAAGACTGAAAACCGTGTGCAGGAAGTTTCAGAAATTACACGAAGCCTGAAGCTGATGGCCAAAGATCTGAATATTCCGGTGGTTGTCTGCGCACAGCTGTCGCGTGGTACTGAAGGTCGAGGTGCTTCCCATAAACCACAGCTTGCTGACCTGCGTGAGTCGGGCTCTATTGAGCAGGATGCTGATATCGTTGTTATGCTTTACAGAGAAGATTATTATAAAACCGATAAAGATGAAGAACAGCCTGATGTGAATTCAGCTGAATTGTTGGTTCAGAAAAACAGACACGGACCGACAGGTGTTGTAAAAATGGCATGGAATCCTATGTTTACGCTTTATACTTGTCTGGAGAAGCAACGAGATGAAGAATAAGTGCCTGCGAGCTATTGGGCAGTACAATATGCTTGTAAAGGGCGATCATGTTGTTGTCGCATTATCCGGTGGTGCAGATTCTGTAGCATTGCTGCATTTTTTGCATACACATGCGGATATGCTCGGAATCACAGTCAGTGCAGCTCATTTTCATCACGGCATACGCGGTAAAGAAGCAGATGAAGATGCACTGTTTTGTGTGGACTTTTGCAAAGAACTCGGAATTGAATGCTTTGTCAAAAAAGAAGATGTTCCTGCAGAAGCATCTGCGCGTCATATCAGCATTGAAGCATGTGCAAGATTGCTGCGATATGAGTTTCTGCAAAAGGTTGCTTTGAATGCAAAGATTGCCACTGCCCACACAAACAGCGATTCTTGCGAAAGCTTTTTGTTTAACTTTACACGAGGCACAGGCTTACACGGCTTGTGCGGGATTCCCCCTGTGAGAGATAATATTATCCGCCCTGCAATCTTATGCTCATCTGTTGAAACAAGACAGTATTGTAAGGATAATAACCTTTCCTGGCGCGAGGACAGCACCAATCAGCAGACAGAATACTCACGCAATAAGCTTCGCTTGGATGTTATTCCTCATCTTAAGAATGTTAATTCTTCTTTTGAAGAAAATGCATTGCGTTGCATGCAGATTCTTTACGACGAGAATGATTTTCTGAACACTGTAATGCTTGATGCTTATGAGCAATGCAAGGATTGTGAAGATGCTTTGTTGCTGGAGCCTCTGATGCAGCTTCATTCGGCAATTGCTTCAAGAGTTCTGATTCATTTTGTTCAGCAAAACGGGTGTGAATATGTCACAATGCGGCAAATTTCCTTGTTGCTGAATGCGAGGCAAGGCGAGGAGATTACTTTTGCCAACGGCATTCGATTTAAGAAGCAGAATGATCGAATATCGCTCGTGCCGCAGGAATTTAATATTGAGCCGTTGAGCATTGATGTAACCTGCTCGGATAATTGCGTTGCTTTTTTTGAATCTAATGTTTATTTTAAACTTTTGCCGTATAATAAAGAAAATATTGGCAAGCGCGATTGTGTATTTGATGCAGATAAAATCGGCAGTTTGGTCCTTCGGAATCGATTGCCCGGTGATTCTCTTCGTTTAGCTGAACGCAAATGCACAAAAACACTCAAGAAATTATTTACTGAAAATAAAATTCCGCTTCGGCAGCGATCTGTTTTGCCTATCCTGGCTGATGAATGCGGAGTGATATGGGTTGCCGGATTCGGTGTTGATGAAAGCAGACGCCCTGATGCTAATACAAAGAATATCATTATGATAGAATGGAGTAAAAAGATATGATGCAGGATATTAAGTCTGTATTTTATTCTGAGCAGCAGCTGCAGGATAAAATTACAGAAATCGGAAAGCAGATCAGTGAAGATTACAAGGACCTCAATTTAATGCTTGTCAGTGTCTTGAAGGGCTCTGTTGTATTTATGGCAGACCTTATGCGTGCAATTACCATTCCTTGTGAAATTGATTTTATGGCGGTCTCCAGCTATGGTAATAAAACAGATTCAAGCGGTACGGTGCGAATTATCAAGGACCTTGACAGAGATATTGCCGGCTATGATCTTCTGATTGTAGAGGATATTCTCGACAGTGGTATGACGCTCAGTTATATCAAGGAAATTCTTCTTGCAAGAAAGCCTCGTTCCATTCGTGTTTGCACATTGCTTGATAAGCCTGAAAGAAGAAAATCCGATATTTTTGCAGACTATTCAGGCTTTGAAGTTCCCAATGAGTTTGTTGTCGGTTACGGGCTTGATTTTGCACAAAAATACAGAAATCTTCCTTTTATCGGTGTGCTGAAAGAGGAAGTATATCAATAACTTGATTCGGAGTGTAAACTGATTTGAAAAAGAATAAATTATTGCAATTCATTCCCATTTTGATGGTTGCTGTTGTTTTGCTCAGTGCGCTTTTCTTTATGCGTGCTGATGAAACAGACAGAAAAAAAGTAACCTATTATGATATAGTTGAGATGTTCAGAAACAATGAAATCGTTTCTTACAACCTCAATTATAACAATGGTAAGCTTGAATATGCTACAAAAGAGGATCCTGAAACTGTACGCACATATTCTGTTCCGAGTGTAACATTGTTCGTTAATGACGTGCATGAATATGTTTTGCAATACAATGTGGATAACGGTGAGGATGCAGATGTCAAATATGATTATCAGGCAGGCTCATCCGCAGAGTGGTTGACAAGCATTTTGCCTCTCGGCTTTTCCGTGCTGATCATGGTCGGCGTTATGTTCTTTATGACCAAGAAAATGAATCAGAGTATTTCGTCGGAAGCCAATCGCACCCTGTCCTTTGGTAAGGCTCGCATCAAGCGCTTGTCTGATGACAAAAAGAAAACGACATTTGCTGACGTAGCAGGTGTTGACGAGGAAAAAGAAGAGCTTGCAGAAATAGTAGATTTTCTGAAGGATCCCACAAAGTACAATGACATCGGCGCTCGTATTCCGAAGGGTGTTCTTCTTGTCGGCCCTCCCGGAACAGGTAAAACGTTGCTTGCACGTGCGGTAGCAGGTGAAGCAAATGTTCCGTTCTTGTCCATTTCTGGCTCTGATTTCCTTGAAATGTATGTCGGTGTCGGTGCATCCCGTGTGCGTGATCTCTTTGAACAGGCTAAAAAGAATGCTCCTTCTATCATTTTTATTGATGAGATTGATGCAGTCGGCAGACACAGAGGTGCCGGCATGGGTGGCGGACATGATGAAAGAGAGCAGACACTGAATCAAATGCTTGTTGAAATGGATGGCTTTGTGACCAATTCAGGTATTATTGTCATTGCTGCAACGAATCGTCCTGACATTCTTGATCCTGCTTTGCTTCGTCCCGGTCGATTCGACAGGCAGATTACTGTCGGTTATCCCGATCAGAAGGGAAGACTCGAAATACTCAAGGTGCATGCCCGTAATAAATCCATCGGTCCTGATGTTGTGTTGCAGGATATTGCTCGTTCTACAGTCGGTTTTACCGGAGCTGATCTTGAAAATCTTTTGAATGAAGCTGCTTTATTGGCTGCAAGACGCAATCAGAAAGCCATTTCCATGTCGGAAATTGATGAGGCAACTTTGAAGGTTATTGTCGGTACAGAAAAGAAATCTCATAAGATTTCCGATGATGAGCGCAAGCTTACTGCATTCCATGAAGCAGGTCATGCTGTTTCTCAATATTTCCTCGGTGGTCAGGATCCTGTGCAGCAGGTATCCATTATTCCTCGCGGAATGGCAGGAGGCTTTACTATTTCCAGACCTGTTGAGGATAAGTCTTATAATTCAAAAAAGAAAATGGAGCAGCATATCGTCACATTGCTCGGCGGTCGCGTAGCCGAAGCAATTGTGCTGAATGATATTTCCACCGGAGCTTCCAATGACATTGAGCGTGCAAGTGAAATTGCCCGTAAAATGGTTACCAAGTACGGTATGAGTGAAAAGCTCGGACCGATTGCTTTCGGTACCGGACATGATGAAGTGTTCCTCGGAAAGGATTACGGCACAGTCCGTAATTATTCTGAAAATGTTGCTGCTGTGATTGATGAAGAAGTCAATCGAATTGTAACGCAGGCTTATGACTTGTGCAGCAGTCTTCTTACTACAAACAGAGCATTGCTTGATGAGCTCGCCGAATATCTGATTAAGTATGAAAAGATTGATGGTGAAAACTTTGAAAAGATGATGCGCGGCGAGGTATATGGAGTTCCGCAGCTTACTGAAGAAGCTACAGTTGCAGAAGAACAAGTTGTTGATGAAGAAAAATATGAAAATACGGAGGCTTAAAAGATGAAAATCAAAGCTTTGCTTGCTGTTTTTCTTGTGGCAATCATTTTCATGTTTTCTGCTTGCGGAACATCCGACGCAGAGCAATCAAATAATATGAATGGAGAAATTTATATGGCAGAACTTTTTAAATATGCAGAAACAGGACATCCCATTGCGCTTATCGAAATGCAGGATGGCGGTAAAATCATCATTGAACTTTATGACGATGTTGCGCCTAATACGGTCAAGAGCTTTATTTCTCTTGCCAATAAGGGCTTTTATGACGGCCTTATTTTTCATCGTGTCATCCAGGGATTTATGATTCAGGGCGGTGATCCGCTCGGTACCGGTATTGGTGGTCCCGGATACAGCATTCCCGGTGAATTCAGTAATAATAACTTTAACAATACCCTTTCCCATACTCGTGGTACCATTTCTATGGGTAGGCGTGGAAGTCAGTTTGCTGATTATCTTTATTATAATACTGCCGGCTCACAGTTCTTTATTTGTGATGCAGATTCCACTTTCCTTGATGGCAATTATGCATCCTTTGGCAGAGTTGTTGAGGGGATGGATGTTGTTGATCGTATTGCTGCAACTGCTAAAAATGCATCTGACAAGCCGCTTGTGGATCAGGTTATGAAGACTGTTTATGTTGAAACCTTCGGAAAAACTTATGAAGAACCTGTAACACTTGCTGATTCTTAAAAAAAACTTGATTTTTCCATAATCTTATTGTATAATATATCCGTAATATAAAAAATCAGGAGGAAAATACTATGGGTGCTCTTCTTTGGGTTGGCAAAATGTTCGCAAAGCTTGCTATTCTCTTTGCAAAATTTGATTCTATGGGACTGTTTGATGCACTTGCAATGCTTTTTGGTGCAATCAATGGTGAAGAAGAAAATTCTGAGTCCACTGCAGTCAACGAATAATCTGTCTTAATGGAACGACAAATCGGCCGCTACGTTATAAGCTAACAGGCGGCCTTTTTTGTTGCATGGAGTTGTTATGAATAATAACGAGTGGTTTTTGCATCGCGCTTATGATATTTTAAGCAATGTAACACCATTGCGTGATGATTGCGGCTGTCTTTGTGACGCCAAATGCTGCAAAGGAACATCTGCGGACGGAATGCTTTTATTTCCCGGTGAAGAAAAGTATTTTGAAAATATGCCATCCTTTGTTATAAAAGACACAGATTTCGGAAAAACTTTGATATGCAGCGGCAGATGCGACAGAAGAAAAAGACCGCTTGCATGCAGAATATTCCCGTTGTTTCCCTATGTAACAAAGGACGAAAGCGGATTCAGAATCAATGTATTAAAGGACGTTCGCGCGTTGCAATATTGCCCGCTGAAACAAAGTGATATACAACCGCAGTTTTACCGAGCTGTGCGTCTTGCAACTAGAAATCTTTTGCGGGATGAACAGACGGCTCATTTTTTGTTGTGCATGACGCAGAACATGATGGATATTGGAAATTTATAATATAGAGGAGTGATACTTGTATGATTTATGATATTGCTATTATCGGCGCCGGTGTCACCGGCAGTATGATTGCGTATACACTTTCCAAATACAAGCTTAATATTGCTTTAATTGAACGTGGAAACGATGTAGCAATGGGTGCCAGCAAAGCTAATTCCGGTATTGCGCATGCCGGTTTTGATGCAAAGCCCGACTCATTAAAGGCAAAAATGAATCTTCGCGGCAACGAGCTTATGGAAGAAGTTTGTGCTAAATTGAATGTACCATATAAACGCAACGGCTCTCTTGTTCTTGCATTTTCGGATGATGAAATGATTTCCTTGCAGGAGCTGTATGACCGTGGTGTTTCCAACGGTGTAGCAGGACTCAGCATTCTCAACAGAGAAGAATTGGTTGCACTTGAACCCAACATCGGAGATACAGCAGTGGGAGCTTTGCGTGCAGAAACTGCAGGCATTGTGTGTCCTTATTCTCTGACAATTGCTGCTGCTGAAATTGCAGTTTCCAATGGAGTAGAATTTATCCGTAATTTTGAAGTCAATGCAATTGATTATAAAGATGATATATTTACAGTCTGTAGTACTGATAATAAAATTGAAGCAAAATATGTTATCAATGCAGCCGGCTTGTTTGCAGACGAAATTGCTGCTATGATCGGTGATAACAGCTTGCATATTACTGCTCGTCGCGGTGAATATTATATTCTTGATAAATCGATTGGCGAGCTTGTTACGCACACGATTTTTCAGTGTCCTTCTAAAATGGGCAAGGGTATTCTTGTTGCTCCCACAACCCACGGCAATCTGCTGATCGGTCCGAGCGCAATTGATATTGATGATAAAAATGATGTTTCCACCACTGCTGAAGGTCTTAAAGAGGTCAGCTCTTTGGCATTGCGCAGTGTGCCGGGCGCAACAACGCGTTTTGCAATTACTTCTTTCTCGGGCAACCGTGCACATGAGGATAAGAATGACTTTACAATTGAACCTTCTTCCGTAAACGGTCATTTTATCAATGTTGCCGGTATTGAATCTCCCGGTCTGACAAGTTCTCCGGCTATTGCAGAATATGTTGAAAATATTGTGCAGGGTCTTGTTGATTTTGAATTAAAAGACAATTATGCACAGACGCGTGAAAAGCCGTTCCGTTATCACAGTGCATCTGATGATGAAAGACGTGCTGCAATTGCAAAGAATCCTGCATACGGCCGCATTATTTGCCGCTGTGAAAGCATCACTGAAGGCGAAATTCTTGATGCTATCCATGCTCCTGCTGGAGCTCGTGATGTTGATGGTGTCAAGCGCAGAACAAGAGCCGGTATGGGTCGTTGCCAGGGTGGTTTTTGCGGATCAAAGGTTGTTGAACTGCTTGCGAGAGAACTGAATGTCAGCGCCAATGAAATTACAAAATTCGGCGGCAAATCTGATATTCTTTATGAAAGAACGAAATAAGGAGGGCTGCGATAATGTTGAACTATGATCTTGTTGTTGTTGGCGGCGGCCCTGCAGGTATGGCTGCTGCTTTGCGGGCCCGAGAGGCCGGCATTAAAGATATTATTATACTTGAACGTGCCGAAACTCTCGGCGGTATTCTTGAGCAGTGCATCCACACAGGCTTTGGACTTCACTATTTCGGTGAGGAGTTGTCCGGACCTGAATATGCATACA
>JAZOWJ010000011.1:0-5853 GCA_045659125.1 Acutalibacteraceae bacterium | reverse complement strand
CAGGTGTGATATCATTCGCCCCATCGGGGCGTATATCATTTATGGTTTATGCAATAAACCGTAATTTACCCAATAAAAAAGAGGCTTTCGCAGCCTCTTTTTTTTGATATAAAGATTTATCGGATCTGATCGGCAGGGATGAGGTCGTAGTCAAACATAACCTCGGAATGGTTGTCCCAGATGAGCTCCTTGCCGACCTGCTCACCTGTCTGACGGTCCATGACGGCACGGTAAATTCTGGAATTGCGGAAGAATCTTTCACCCTCCTTTGCGAAGTGGTGGTCCTCCTCCACAATTTCGTAGCACCAGGGGAATTCGCGTTCACTGCGAAGCTCCGCTTTGAGGTCCTCGCCGTCACACCACATCAGAAGCTGAATGGACTGATCGGTGTTGTTTTTGAAGCGGAAGTCCACATTGTTATAGCTGACAGAGGTGCCTGCGCTCAGGGGGACTCTTTTGCCGGGGTCGGGGGCGAGTGCATCGGAATGGGTGTGGAATTCCGTTACGGTCATGGGGCTTTCAAGCACCATCAGGTGCACGGTGTTGCTTAAGTTGCAAAGACCGCCGCCAAGACCTGCGATGATTTTATTCTGATGAATGACTCTGCCTTCCTTGAAGCCGTTCTTTTTGGACGGATTGCCGACCAGCCTCCAGAACGAAAAGGTTTCGCCGGGCTTAATCACAATGCCGTTGATGCCTGCACACGCAAGGCGGATGTTTTCTGCCTTGTTGAACTGCAAGGTCAGGTCCACACCGGGTGCACGCTTGATCATATTTGAGCAATGGGTTGCCACCACAAAGGGAAGCTTCTCCTCGGTTTTGGTTTTTGCAAACCTTTCACCGCTCATTTTGTCGGTCAGCTGACGCTTGTAAATTTCCTTTTTGACGGAAATGGCATAAGCTGTGGGGCTCAATTCGCAAAACAATTTATTTCCGAACATTTTTTATAAACCTCAATCCTTCAGAATGTCACCGAGACGGTCTTTGTATTTTTTGCTTTTGTTGTAAACGGAAAGAATTTTGAATTCCGCTTCACGGCGCTTGCCGAAATTGGTTTCCTCGGGAAGATGCATGAATTTCACAAGAATATTCTTGAGTCCTGCACGGTTTGCGCCGAGAATGTCCATGAAAATCTGATCGCCGATCACAACAACCTCGTCCTTCTGCACACCAAGCATCTCAACCGCCTTTAAGAATGCGTCGGGTGCAGGCTTGCCTGCTTCGGATATGTAAGGAATTTTACCGATGTTTTTCAAAAAGCGTTCAATGCGTTCATCGTCGTTGTCGGACAGCAAAAACAGCTTCATTCCGCTTTTCTGCAGGTCAAGCAGAAATGCATCGACCTCGGGTGTGGAGTCCTTGCCGTGGTGCGCCAGGGTGTTGTCAATATCAAAAATGACAGCCTTGATGCCTTGGCTCTGCAGCTTTTTATAGTCGATTGCAAACACACTGTCAACATAGGCATAAGGAAAAAGCAGCTGCATCATACCCTTTGCTCCTCCTTTTTGTATTGCTCGTGAATGTATGTACATACCTTGTCGATCTGCTCGGCAAAGGTGCCGTCAAAGTTATTGTCAAAAAATGCACTGCCGACGGTGAAGCAGGACAGCCCTGTCTGCAGTATTTCGTCAATACGCTCATAATCGTTGACACTGCCTGCAATGCAAACGGGCATATCTGCCTGCTCTGCAAAGCTGCGCAGCAGCTGCTTTTGGTCTCCTGTGTAGCGGTATGCAAGCAAATCCACGCCGTATACACCCTTTTCGATGCACTTTTCGGCTTCTGCAAGCATCTGTGTGATGTCCCCCTCGAGCACACTCGGGCGATCATGCACATTTCCCACAAAGGGCATATATTTTATATCGTGCTCATGGCAGAAAGCATTGACACTGTCAAAAAACACGGTACCCATCAGCATATCGCATCCGCAATCAACAGCCAGTCGGGCACCTGCCATGCATTCCTGCTCGGTGTAGGCAACAACCTCCAGCACGGTTTTCTTTCCGCATTCCTGCATGCGTGCAAAAAGCGACTTCATCTGCTCGACGGGAAGTCCCTCTTCCTTGAAGCCCCACCAGACGGCTTTCGTGTCCTTGCACTGCTCGAAGATCTGTGCAGCATTGCTGACGGTGCGATCGTCGTAGGTGAGCATGACGGTCAATTCAGGCTCGCGTTTCATATTTTTCGCCTCTCTTCAAAAACAAAATGCCTTTTTTGTGTATTAAAAAGCATAACAAAATAATTATATCATATTTTGTCAGAAATGTAAATCATAATTTGTTTTTTATCTTTTTGTAAATTGTATTGCGCAGCATATTTTTTGGTGCTATAATAATTTAATACTATATTAAAGGAGATTCATCGGTGGCAAGTCGGTTTTTTGCACTTTTTTCAAGAATGAAATACATCAACCGTTGGGCACTCATGCGCAATACCGCACAGGAGAGTCTTTCGCAGCATTCGTTGGAGGTTGCGGCCTTTGCACATGCACTGGCGGTGCTCGGCAACCGCAGACTCGGCAAAAATTAT
The DNA here is from genome assembly GCA_045659125.1 of Acutalibacteraceae bacterium. Classification (GTDB taxonomy): domain Bacteria; phylum Bacillota; class Clostridia; order Oscillospirales; family Acutalibacteraceae; genus RUG806. The sequence goes on along the minus strand of JAZOWJ010000011.1, from coordinate 3,324 downwards.
AATGCGGAGCGTGCAGCACTTTTGGGAATGTATCACGACATGCCCGAAATTATAACAGGGGATATGCCGACCCCTGTCAAGTATTTCAGCCCCGACATTCGTGCGGCCTTCGGTGCGGTGGAAAAGGTATCGCAGCAACGATTGCTGTCGTCCTTGCCCGAGGATCTGCGTGCGGATTTTTATCCTCTGCTGACCGAGGAAGACGAACAGGAGCTTCTGCAGCTTGTGAAGGCAGCAGACAAGCTTTCCGCGCTTGTCAAGTGCATCGAGGAGCGCAAGGCAGGCAACAGCGAATTCACGGGTGCCGAAAAAAGCACGCTTGCCGCCATCGGGCAATTGAATCTGCCCGAGGTGAAGCTGTTTATGGATGAATTCATGGACGCTTATGAGTTGACGTTGGATGAAATCAGTGAATAAGAGTTTTTAAATGTAAAATGCAAAATGCATTTTGCATTCATTTACACCTGAGGAGGTTATTTTATGGATATGCTCAATTCCCTGCGTCGGCTGACCACGGCTGTCGGCGTTTCGGGTGACGAAGCCGAGGCAGCGGCCGTTGCAAAGCAGCTGCTGGCGGAATATACGGATGACATCTGCACCGATGCACTCGGCAGTGTCATCGGCACCATCGGCAATGCGGGACCCCGCATCATGCTCGAGGCACATCTGGATCAGATCGGACTGATCGTTACTGCAGTTGATGAAAAAACAGGCTTTGTCCGTTTTGATCGCTGTGGCGGTACGGACAAGCGCGTGCTGGCCGCTGAACGCGTGACCATCCACGGCGAAAAGGACATTCCTGCCGTAATTGTCAGCACACCGCCGCATCTGCTGGACAAGGCAGACGAAAACAAGGCCGTACCGTTTGATAAATTATGGGCAGACACGGGGCTTGCACCCGAGCAAGCACAGAAATATATTCATCCGGGTGACAGAATCACCGTCAATCCGCGTTTTGAAGCACTGCTCAATGGCCGTGTGTGTGCATCGTTTTCCGATGACCGCGCAGGTGTGCTTGCCGTGCTGCGTGCGCTCGACATTTTGCAGAATGTTGACCACGGCTGTCAGCTGATTGCCGTTTTCGCATCGCAGGAGGAAACAGGCGGAAGCGGAGCAAGGACAGCCGCATTCGGTGTGCAGGCTGAGGAGGCCATTGCCGTCGATGTCAGCTTTGCAAAGGCCCCCGATGTGTCGGGTGTGTATGCCGACCTCGGCAAGGGCACAATGATCTGCTTTGCTCCCGGCTTAAGCAAGGAAATGAGCAACACCCTTGTGTCGCTTTGCAAAGAAAATAATATTGCATATCAGGTGGAGGTGGCAGGCAGAAGCACAGGCACGGATGCCGATGATATTGCCGTTTCGCGTTGCGGTGTCAAAACAGCACTGCTGAGCCTTCCGCAGAGGAATATGCACACCGCAGCGGAAATCATAGATATGAAGGATATTGAAGCCACCGCACAGCTGATGGCGGCTTATGTGAAAATGAGAGGAGGCCGAAGCGATGCTTGATCGTTTGAAGGTCTTGTGCACCATGGACGGCACAAGCGGTCATGAGGACAAGATAAGAGAATATATTATCGCAAATCTGCCTGCTGACTGCGAGCACAGAACCGATGCACTCGGCAATCTCATTGTGTTCAAAAAGGGCAAGCAGGAGGCAAAGCACAAGCTTATGCTTGCAGCACACATGGATGAGGTCGGTGTCATCGTCACGCATATTGATGACAAGGGCTATCTGAAATTCACAACCGTCGGCAGCATCACCCCTGCCGTGCTTGCAGGTCGCTGTGTGCGTTTTGAAAACGGTACGGTCGGTGTGCTCGGCATCAAGCCCATTCACCTGACCGATAAGGGCGAGGAGGGCAATCTTCCCACCACGGATAAAATGTATATCGATATCGGTGCAAACACCCGTGAGGAGGCAGAAAAGGTTGTTTCTCTCGGGGATGTTGCCGTGTTCAATGAGGAATTTATCACCCTCGGCGAAAATAAGGTCTGCTCAAAGGCGCTCGATGATCGCATGGGCTGTCTTGCTCTGTTGACCCTGCTGCATGAGGATATTGCCGCAGATGCATATTTTGTGTTTACCGTGCAGGAGGAAATCGGACTTCGCGGTGCAGGCACAGCGACTTTTCAGGTTGCACCCGATTATGCAATCGTTCTTGAAGGCACCACGGCAGCCGATCTGCCCGATGCGGATGCAGAAAAAAAGGTCTGCATACAGGGCAACGGTGCGGCTGTTTCGTTTATGGACAGGTCCACCCTGTATCCTCCTGTGCTCTATAAGCGTGCATGGGCTCTTGCAAGGGAAAATAACATCCCCGTGCAGACCAAAACCATGGTCGCAGGCGGCAATGATGCCGGTGCTGTCCACAAGGCAGGCGCAGGTGTGCAGGTGCTGACCGTCAATGTGCCCTGCCGTTATATCCACTCGGGCTCGTCTGTGGCAGATCTGCGCGATTTTGACAGCCTGCTGCAGCTTGTAAGACTGTTGATCGGAGAATTAGCAGGTGTTTAAGCTTATTGAAAGTGAAAAAGAAATCAAGCTCGTCCGTGCATTTTGCTCGGACGGCTATTTCGGTGCGCGCATCAATACAAGCCTTGCCGCATACGGAACAGATGACCGCTTTGTGCGCACATGGTATGAGGAGCAGGGCGGAAAAGCGGTTGCCGTTATGCAGCTGACAGAGGGTGCTGCGGTTGTAAAGGCAACCCCTGCTGCCGATTTTGAGAGCCTGGCTGCCCTTCTTTTGTTTACAGGGGCGCAGGCGGTCATCGGCACGGCTGAAAGCATTGCAAGGCTGCCTTTTTTCGTGCAGGAAAGGGGTGTGCTTATGCGAACAGAAAAGCCTGCAGCGCCGACCCTTGAGGCAGACCTGACGGACAGTGAGCAGCTGCATTTGCTGTATCCTGTTTTGTTCGGTGAGGAAACGGCTGCGGACCGCCGTGCATACATGGCATGGCTTGCCGATTTGTCGCACCGTGTGCGTCACGGTCACTGCACCTGCTTCGGTGTGTGGGACAAGGAAGAAATCGTTTCCTGTGCGCATATTCTGTACAGCAATGCAAAATACGGCTGCATCGGTGCCGTTGCGACCCGTCCCTCGCACAGAAAACAAGGCTTCGGAGAAGCCTGCACCCTCACCGCAGCACAATTTGTTTTAAAATACGGACAAATTCCTTGTCTTGCCTGTGCCGACAACGGCATTGAAAAATGGTATGAAAAAATGGGCTTTGCCGTTTTTGACAAATGGATGATGATGCAGTTAAATGCATAAAAATGCAAAATACTATTCAGCGATATAATAATGATATATCCGCTTT
>JAZOWJ010000010.1:0-24504 GCA_045659125.1 Acutalibacteraceae bacterium | reverse complement strand
TTTTTCGTCAATCTCAATCATTCTGTAGCCGTACTGAGTTGAATAAGCATCGCCGTTGTAACGGGTGCTGAGAGAATTCATAATGTCAATACCCTTATGTCTTACACCGAAAGCGTTGGTGTGGTCATGTCCCGTAAACATCGCAAGAACATCACCTTTTTCAACCATAGCATCAAACTGTCCGAAATTTTCATAGCCGTTGCAAGGCGTTTCATTGAGAGTTCCGTAATTCACGTTTTCGGGGTCAAACATATAATATTCGCCGTCATTGATGATATGCTCAAAGGCAAAGGGTGTGATTTTGCTTGCAGGCTTGAGAGCATCGTAAATTTCAGGCACAATGATGTGCTGAAATGCAAGCGAATAAACTGTTTCTCCGCCGTTTTCGGCTTTGAGAGCATCAGATGTAGCTTTATACCAATCAATCTGATCCTTTTTTACATAGCCGTAATAGCCTTCCTCGTCATAGTCGCCCGAGTCGAAAACCCAGACATTGAACTTCACGCTCTGTCCGTCGGAGGAAAGAACAGGGAGATTGTAGGTACCGCAGCCCGACAGCGCTTCGCCGTCATCCACCGAATAAGAAACAGAATAGGTGTTGTAGTAAGCCATCAGCTCTTCTCTGGACATGGCACCGCTTTCGGAATCGTGATTGCCGAAGGTGACGGCAACAGGAATGCTTCTTGTTTCAAAAGTGCTCATCAGCTTGTCGATGAGTGCCTTTGTCTGACTTGCATCATCATAATTCTTCACATTGTCACCTGTGATTACAACCAGATCAGGCTGCTCTCTGTCGCAGGCATCGCCGATGAGCCATACGGAATCATCCACATTGGATTCTTCAAGATGCGTGTCGGTCACATGCATGATTTTGAATTTACCGTTGCTGTCAAACTGAAGCGGCGCTTTGGTCTGCACAGCAAGAGCGGGAACCATCAGTGAAGCAAGCATAAAAACTGCAAGCAAAACAGAAAATACTTTTTTCATTTTTTATTCTCCTTTGAATTTAAAATAAATATCGGCAAAATCAAATTTCTTTGCCGTTTATTTTCCTACGCAGAATTTTGCAAAAACCTCCGAAACAACCGCTTCACTGACCTTTTTGCCTGTGAGTGCAAACAGCTCACCGAGTGCACAGTCAATGCAAACACCGATTGCATCAAGGGTTTCACCGCACTGCAAGGCAAAAATGCCCTGCTCAAGGTGGTTGACAGCCTCCTGACAGCATTGTCTCTGGCGCTCACCTGCAAGCACCTCGCCGTTGGCATCAAACGCATTGGTACCGAGCACCTTTGCAAGCAGATCCGCAAAAATTTGTGCGGATTCCGGATTTTTGGCAGAAATGAAGCAGGTATGGGGTATATATTTTTCGATTTCAGCAATATTAAATGCGCTTGCAAGGTCGCTTTTGTTGATGATTGCAACAGCCGTGCGGTTTTTGCACTGCTCAAGAAGAGCATAGTCCTCATCATTAAGAGCAACCGAGCTGTCAAATACGGCAAGCAGCAAGGCTGCCTCCTGCATTTTTTCCCTTGCCATGGCAACACCGATTTCTTCCACCTCATCGTCGGTGGCACGAAGCCCTGCCGTGTCACTCAATCGCAAAACAATTTCACCGACACGCACGGTTTCTTCAATGATGTCGCGTGTTGTACCTGCAATGCTCGTAACAATAGAGCGCTGTCTGCCCGAAAGCAGATTCATCAGTGTGCTTTTTCCGACATTGGGCTTGCCGCAGATGACCGCAGACACACCCTCGGTAACGGCACGGCCGCTGTCATAACGGTTGATGAGCGCAAGCAGCTCGCTCTTTGCGGTCTGCATGGTAGCAAGCAGTGCATCCTCGGATACACTCGGCACATCCTCGTCGGGATAATCCGTCCATACGGCAAGACCTGCAGCAGCGGTGGTCAGGCTTCCTGCAATGCGGTCAACGGCACGGCTGACACTGCCCGACAGCGTTGCATTGGCTGCGGCAAGGGCCTGCTCGCCCTGTGCGGAAATCACATTCATAACCGCCTCTGCCTCGGACAAGTCCATTCTGCCGTTGAGGAATGCACGGCGGGTGAATTCCCCTGCCTCTGCAGGCACGGCACCTGCATTGAGCACGGCACGCAGCAGCCTTTTGGTTACAAACAGACCGCCGTGACAGCAGATTTCGGCAACATCCTCCCCCGTATAGCTGTGCGGTGCACGGTAAACAATGGCAACACCCTCGTCAAGCACGGTGTCACCATCATGAATTTTTCCGTATGCGGCACGGTAGCCTTTCATGGAAGCCAAGGGCTTTGCACTGACCGTAGAAAAAACACGGTCAGCAATTTCCAATGCTCCCTCGCCCGAAATGCGGACGATTGCCACACCGCCCGAAGCATTGGGTGTGCAGACAGCAGCAATACAGGACATACTTTTCTCCTTTTTGCAAGGCAAAAAATTTTTCACCCTGCTTTTTTACTTTATTATAACACAACCGCCACCTTGCCGAGTGACGGTTGTTTTTTTTGATGCTCTTATTTGTAAAGCGGGAATTTTTCGCAGATGGCGCAAACCTCTTCGCGGATGGATTCGGCACTGTTTTCGAAATCGGTAGCACAGCGGAAAATAAAATCTGCAATGCGTTCCATTTCATTTTCACCGAAGCCTCTGGTGGTAACGGCAGGAGTGCCGAAACGCACACCGCTGGTGATGGTGGGCTTCTGGGGGTCGTTGGGGATTGCATTCTTGTTTGCGGTGATGTAGCAGGCATCCAGGCGCTGTTCAAGCTCCTTACCTGTTACGTTGAGAGAACGCAGGTCGGTCAGAATCAGGTGGTTGTCGGTACCGCCCGAAACCATATCAATGCCCTTTTCGGAGAAGGCCTTTGCAAGGCAGGCGGCATTGGTGATGATCTTGTGCTGATAGGTCTTGAATTCGGGCTTGAGTGCCTCACCGAAGCAGACTGCCTTTGCAGCGATGATGTGCATCAGCGGGCCGCCCTGGGTACCGGGGAAAATACCCTTGTTGATTTTGGGAAGCAGCTCTTCCTTGCAGAGAATCAGACCGCCGCGGGGACCGCGCAGGGTCTTGTGGGTGGTGGTGGTAACAACATCAGCATACGGTACGGGAGAGGGATGCTCGCCTGCAGCAACAAGACCTGCAATGTGAGCCATATCAACCATAAAGTATGCGCCGATTTCCTTTGCGATTGCGGACAGACGGGCAAAATCGATGGTGCGTGCATAAGCAGATGCACCTGCAAGCAGCATTTTCGGCTTGTGTTCCTTGGCAAGACGCTCAACCTCGTCATAATCGATGAAACCGTTGTCGTTGACACCGTAAGAAACGAAGTTGTAATACATACCCGAAGCATTGATCTTCATGCCGTGGGTCAGGTGTCCGCCGGCATCGAGTGCCATGCCGAGCACGGTATCACCGGGCTGCAGCAGACCTGCATAAACAGCAAGGTTAGCCTGTGCACCCGAGTGGGGCTGCACATTGGCTGCTTCTGCACCAAAGAGCTCCTTGGCACGGTTGATGGCAAGCTCTTCGGTTTTGTCAACACATTCGCAACCGCCGTAGTAGCGCTTTGCGATGTAGCCTTCAGCATATTTGTTGGTAAGAACACTGCTCATTGCTGCCATAACAGCAGGAGAAGCGATATTTTCGGAAGCGATCAATTCAATATTGCGGCGCTGACGGTCAAGCTCAAGATTGACGGCAGCAGCAACAGCAGGGTCGTAAGCGCCAAGATATGCACCTGCATCAAAAAAATCTGCGTACATAATGAAAATCCCCTTTTCTTTTTAATATACAATCATAGTTATTCTATCAAACATCCCTCTTTTTTGCAAGCGAACAAGGTTCATTTAAGAAAAAACAGCAGTTTGCACAAAACTGTTCAAAAACTTTTGTTAGCAGAGGGCAGTGTGCAAAAAGATTTTCAACGGAAAATGGTAATATTGTACATTGTGTTCAATATTGACTTCTGCTATAATAGAATGCAACTACAAAAGCAACATATATTCAGTAGTTGCGTTTGCATAATCGTTAAAAAAAGCAGTATTCAAAAACGGAGGAAGAGGAAAATGACCCGCGACCAAATTCATGCCATCACCGAACAGCAAAAAAAGTTTTTTGCCGTCGGCGGCACGAGAAGCATTGACACAAGAATCGGTTATCTCAAAAAAATCAAAAAATACATTACAGAAAACGAAGCAGAAATTGCCGCAGCACTGAAAGAAGATCTCGGCAAAAGCCCGTATGAGTCATATCTCTGTGAAATTGCTGTTGTGCTTGCAGAAGTAAACTATATGATTAAAAACATCCGCAGGCTGACAAAGAACAAAACCGTGATGACCCCATTCGGGCAGCAGCTTTCGCACAGCTATATAAAGCCCAAGCCCTATGGCACGGTGCTGATTATGAGCCCGTGGAATTACCCCTTTATGCTCACCTTGCCACCCGTTATTGACGCAATTTCTGCAGGCAACACCTGCGTGGTCAAGATGAGTGCATACTCCCCTGCCACTGCAGCATGCGTAAAAAAGATAATTGAAGATATTTTCCCAAAGGAATGTGTTGCAGTCATCACCGGCGGCAGAGAAGAAAACCAATGTCTGTTGGATGAAAAATTTGACTATATTTTCTTTACAGGCAGCAAAACAGTGGGCAGACTCGTTGCCGAAAAGGCTGCAAAGACCCTCACACCCGTTACCCTTGAGCTCGGCGGCAAGAGCCCGACCATCGTGGACGAAAGCGCAAAAATCAAAATTGCTGCAAGAAGACTTGTGTTCGGCAAGGGCTTCAATGTCGGTCAGACCTGCGTTGCCCCCGACTATGTTTATGTCCACAAGAGCATCAAGGACGAATTCATCGCCTGTGTCAAAGAGGAAATCGTCCGTCAGTTCGGCGACTGCCTGCACAATGAGGACTATGGCTGCATGATCAATGACAAGCATTTCAACCGTGTGATGGGACTCATTGACCCTGCAAAGGTGGTGCACGGCGGTGAAGGTGATCCTGCAAGCCGCAAAATTCAGCTGACCGTTATGGACAATGTCACCCGCGAGGATGCGGTCATGCAGGAAGAAATTTTCGGTCCGGTTCTGCCGTTTATGGTTTATGATGACCTCGACAAGGTCATTGCCGAAATCAATGCGCATGACAAGCCGTTGGCACTGTATGTGTTCTCGGAAAACAAGAAAATTATTGAAAAGATCCACAATGAATGCTCCTTCGGCGGCGGTTGTGTCAACGAAACGGATATTCATGTTATCACCACCGCCATGGGCTTCGGAGGTGTCGGCGAAAGTGGTATGGGTTCATACCACGGCAAGGACGGCTTTGACACCTTCACCCACTACACAAGCATTGTAGACAAGGCAACATGGATTGACCTCGGACAGCGGTATCAGCCGTATACCAAGCTGAACATCTGGTTTTCACGCAACCTGAACTTCGGCTCGACCCTGCACACAACCTTAAAAACAGATTACGAGGCTGCCCCGAAATCCTTCTTTGATCTCATCGGCTTTTACGGAAAAAATAAAAAGTGAGAAAAACCATGAAATCCACCATCAAAAAAATCATAAAGACCGTTCTGCTTGTTTTGCTTGGTCTTGTTGTTCTGTTTGGTGCCTATGTCGGCTATATTATATACCGCGACAGCCATCCGGAAGCTGAAACGAGCACCACCCAAAGTGCTGCCGACACCGCAATGCAGTCAACAAAGCCTGCAGAAAGTGAATACACGGATACCCCTGTTTACAGAGAGAGTGAAAAGACCGCTGCAGCCGCCACAGAAATTGCCGTACAGCTGACAGACGATGCAAAAGCACAGCTGCTTTCTGCAATCAATGACGGCACCTCCCCGTTTCGTTTTGCATCCTTTTATGCACTCGACGAGGCGCTGGCACTCTACAAAAGCTCCCCCGTCAGCAAAAGCACACAAAGCTCCCTGTTGACCGACGGCAGGCTGGATGCAGGCAAACTCTACCAAACCGTTCTTGCCAACAACGATGCTCTTATGAACGGTGAAAAAAGCATGGTCAATGCGTTTTATGAAGAGCTTGAGGCGGACACAATTCAGCAAATCTGCAATGAAATTGTAAAGGTGATCAATGACACCTGCAGCGATGAAAGCATTGCCGCAACAGCAAACACACTGCAAAGGCTGACCGTTTTCAAACGCACAGGCAGTGCTTCAAATGCCTATATCAACAGCTCTATCTCCTTCATCGTCAACCCCACCATGATCGGGATGTATCAGAATATGCAGGACATTGCCGACCCTCATACGGAAACCGCATGGTTGCAGACCATTGACCATGAAATCATGCACCTGATTCAGCACGGCGCAAATGACGGTGACGACACCAACGGTGTCGAAATCGGCTTCAGCAGAATGTTCAATAACCCCGGTGAAAATAAAAAACTCCCCGTGGATACCCTGTACTGGTCATGGCTTCTCGATGCAGGAGCCGAGCTTTCTATGGCAAGATATCTGAACATTGATCCGGGCACATATGCGAAAAAAATTTCCTATGCCGTGTCACACAATCTGAGCCGCTTCTACGAAATTGATTCATCCGAAAAGCTGCTTGAAGCCATGTGCTTCCTTCCTTCTCCCGATGCAGCATTTTCAAGCATGGGTATTGAGAACGAAAACGATCAGAATGAATTTTTCAAGTTCATGTATTCCGTTGAGGTCACCCAAACCGAGCCCGATGATCTTTGGGATTATTACACGGCACAAACAGGGCGCAATCCGTCCGAGGATGAAAAAACAGGTATGCGCATGGACATCCGTACCGATGCGGTGCAGTACATGACAAAAAGCTTTTTCACCAATCTGACACATGCCGTGGCAGACGGTGCCATCCGTGATCTCGACAGCGTTTTCTTTATGCTGCGGCTGTGGGAAATTGACACCTTCAAGCATCTGAACTATAACGAGCTGGCTTCGTTGGAGCATGCCGATGCATTTGTTTTGTATTATGACCGTCTGCAGACCTCATTCCTGACTGCTCTTGCCGAAAGCAGCAGCCTTGATGCACAGCAGCTTATGAGCAGCTACGCAGACTACTGCCTGCGCCTGCAGACCGCAGACGGCACAATCAAGGACAACTGTGACCTGCCGGGGCTGAGCAGCTTCATGCAGACCTATATCGCAGCCGAAAAAGAAAACTACATCTACACCAAATACAGTCTGCTGCACGATGTTGCCGCAACACTGCAATAAAAAAATATAGATAAAAGCCGTGCTTTGCAATGAAGCACGGCTCTTTTACTATTCTCAGATACGGGCAACCCCGGTATCCCTTGCTGCCTTTGCAACGGCTGCTGCAACGGTGGGACCAACGCGTTCGTCGAATGCATGGGGAATGATATAGTCAGCGGTAAGCTCCTCGTCAGAAACCAGACCTGCCAGTGCCATGGCGGCGGCAACCTTCATTTCTTCATTGATTTCGGATGCACGCACATCCAGAGCACCTCTAAAGATACCGGGGAATGCAAGCACATTGTTGATCTGATTCGGAAAGTCGCTTCTTCCGGTGCCGACAACCGCTGCACCTGCTTCTTTAGCAAGGTCAGGCATGATTTCGGGAACGGGATTCGCCATGGCAAGAACGATAGCATCCTTATTCATGGATCTGATCATATCCTGCGAAACAACACCTGCAGCGGAAACACCGACAAAAATATCGGCACCCTTCATAGCATCGGCAAGTGTGCCTCTGCGGTGCTCTGCGTTGGTGAAATCAGCAATCATCTGCTTACCCGGTGCAAGGTCATCTCCGTCACAGATAATACCCTTGCGGTCGCAGACAAAAATATCCTTGACACCGAATTTTTTAAGCAGCTTTGCAATTGCAACACCTGCAGCACCTGCGCCCGAGAAAGCTACGGTGCAATCCTCAAACCTCTTGCCGACGAGCTTGAGAGCATTGACAAGTGCACCTGCGCAGATGATGGCAGTACCGTGCTGGTCATCGTGGAAAATGGGAATATCGGTGCAGGCCTTGAGCTTTTCTTCAATTTCGAAGCAGCGGGGAGCCGATATATCCTCCAGGTTAATCCCGCCGAAGGAGCCGGAGATAAGCTGGCAGGTGCGGACGATTTCGTCAACATCCTTGCTCTTGATGCAAAGGGGGAATGCGTCAACACCGCCGAATTCCTTGAACAGAACGCATTTGCCCTCCATGACAGGCATACCTGCCTCGGGACCGATGTCACCAAGACCGAGAACAGCCGTTCCGTCGGTGATGACGGCAACCATGTTCCATCTTCTTGTAAGCTCATAGCTCTTCGTTATATCCTTCTGAATTTCAAGGCAGGGCTGTGCAACGCCGGGTGTGTAGGCAAGGGAAAGCTTCTCCTTATCATCAACCTTTGCACGTGCAACAACCTCGAGCTTGCCTTGCCATTCAGCATGCTTTTTGAGTGATTCGGTCAAATAATCCATTTTTTATACCTCTCTTACTTTTTCGCAGGAATGAAGAATGTATTTTTAGCTCTTTTTTCTCTTTTTCAGGGTCGGAACAGTGCTGCGGGCTGCCTGCTCAGCCTTGTCGAGGTCATAGGATGCAGGTCCTGCGGCAATTCCGCTTTTGGCAACTGCTGCAGAAACTCCTTCAGAAATTTCAGCCTGCACCTCTGCTTTTTTTGCAGTACGGCTTACGGTTGCTTCCTGCACCTTTTCCTTGAATTCCTGCTCCTCCGCTTCAACCTGTTCAGGAGTCATAATACCCTTGGTCAGCCAGTTTTTGAGGATTCCGTTCATATAGGAAAAACGGACACCGTCGGTGCGTTCTTTCATCTTTTCAAACGCAACGGCAAGCATGGAAACAGAGAATTTCCATTCGTTTATCCATGTGTGCAGATATTTCTGCTGTCCCTTTGTGGGCTTCATGTGCTGCATACCCGTCAGGGAGCAGAATTGTGACCAGTTGGTGTCCACCTCTGCAAGGCGGCGCAGTTCAGCATCTGCACGTTCAAAGGTGTCAATTTCGCGTTCACTCCAGTCCTGACCGACTGCATAAATATAATTGAGATTGCCTGCCTTGCCCATGGTGCGTGCATATTCGCAAAGCATCAGAAGCACATCTGCAGGCAGACCGTAATAATCAAACAGCAAAAGCAAGGCTGCCTGATCTCCTGTTCCAAGCATTCTGCCCAAAACCGCCTGTGCCTCATTAAACAGCTCGCGGATTTCCGCACATTCATCAAGACGCTGACAGATTTGTGCATGGGTCGGACGCGAAGGAGAAACGGTCAGCTTTTCGCGTACCGTTTTTTTTGCTTCCTGCGGCTCGGGTTGCTGCACCTCTGCAGCAGGAGCAGACTCTGCGACTGTCTGTTTTTTGGGCTCTTCAGGTGTTTTTTTAACACCGGCAGGCTCCTGCACAGCCACAGACATGGGCACTTCCCTGCAATCACAAAGCAAAACACCCTTTTCTGTCCAATAGGCGCAAGCATCTGCAGCCTCTCCGACGGACAGGCCTGTTTTATCTGCAATATTCTGTAAATCGAAAGCTTCATTCTGGCAGCGGAATAAGCAAAGAATGACCTTGAGTGCTGCAGCAGAAGCAAGCTTGAGGTGTTCATCAACAACAGCCGCAGGCATCACAAAGACCGAGGAAAAAAGCATGGGATTGGGCAAATATTTCATAATTTTGTCTTTTTCTCCGTTTTTTAACCGATTTGACGGGATATAAAGTCACTATATACTATAATAAAAAGCGCTTTCATTGTCAAGGGAAAGAGAAAAATGTAAATTATGGTTTCTTGCAGCAAAAAAGGACTGTTTTCACAGTCCTTTTTTATTTTTTCAGCCACCGAAGTAGTCCGATTCGATATAGTCAACACCCAGGGCCTTGCAATAGGCAAAGACGAGCGGTGTGTTTGCTGTCCATACACCAACCTCAAGTCCGCGTGAATGGAATTGCTCAATCATTTCCTTGCTGACAGTGGTGTAATCCACATCAATGGAAAAACCGTGATCAAAGCAGCGCTCATAGCCGCTTTCTGCAGAGCCGTAGGTGAGCATGAGGGGCATTTCGGGAAACAGCTTGTTGGCGAGCAGAAGATTGTCAAAGCTGAAGGATTGAAGAATCACCTTTTTGAGGTCATACACCTCTGCGGCCATGTTGAAAACTTCCTTGATTTTATCTTCAGGCCATTCACCCTTGAGCTCAACGAAGCAGACCATATTGTTATCACGCATGATTTCCAGATATTCGCGGAAGGTGCAGATATAAACGGTGTCCTTGGTTTTGGTGTTGCGGATGGGCTTTGCCTGCAGCTCGGCAAGGGTTGCGTCTGCGACAAGAACCTCTTTGCCGTCGGCAAAAACCGTTTCATCATTGTGATTACACACAAAATAGCCGTCCCTTGTGATACGCACATCCGTTTCAGCACCGCCTGATTTGTGCTTTGCTGCCTCTCGGAAGGCAAGCGCGGTGTTCTGCTGATATTTTCCGCTGTAGCCGCGGTGTGCGATCATGCAGATTTTTTTGTCTTCCCTTTTCTGCAGCTTTGATTGCAGAACGGTAAGAATCATTTTTGCAGGAAGTAATAATTTGCTCATTCCTTTTCTCCTTTTTTGTTGTTCAGCTGACTGCCTTCTTGTTGATGCCGAGGATACGCACACGCATGGTTTCGTCACCGACATTGTATTCAGCAACACTGCCGCGGGTCTTGCGATACAGGGATCTGCCGAGAGGAGAATCGGTGCTGATGGAATTCATTGCAGGGTTTGCTGCAGACTCGGTGTATTCTTCAACCTGATAGCTGTAGTGATTACCGCCGACTCGCTTGTAACGGAAGCCTGAATAGGATTCAACAAGCTCATATTCTGCCTTTTCGCCTGTTTCAAGGAATTCAAGGGCTACCTTGTCACCTGTCAGTGCAACATCCTCCACTCTCTGCAGCTGGGTGTTGAGAATCTGACGATTACGCACAGTGCGTCTGCCGTTGATTTCAATAACAACATTGTTTTCGCCCAAGGGCCAAACATCACAGATGATTCCGTTGGAAGTGATATATTTTTCGCTCTTTCTCATTTCTTTTTACCCCTTATCTTCAGTCGGCAACCAATGCCGAAACGATTTTCAGAATTGTGTCCAGTGTTTCGGGAGAAGCTTTTTCGCTCATGTCAAACAGAAGTCTGCGCTTGCGGTAAAGATCGTCCCTGACCTCGTCTGCACCCGGTGTGCTTTGCACCTCAAGCAGACTGTCCGTTGAAACACCAAAGTAGTCGGCAACCTTTTGCAATGTCTTTGCAGACAGCTGACGAGTTCTTCCCTTTTTGAGCTCGGTAAAGACGGAGCTGCGGATTCCGATGTCCTGCGCAAGGGTTGAAAGCTTGATTGAACGGGCTGCACACAGCTGCACAATGCGTTCATAGGTATTATCCATCAGTTCCGTCACCTCCTCTTTTTTGTGTTTACGGCGGTCTGTAAAATTACTGTAAAAACACTGTTTTTTTACAGAATACTGTAATTTATTACATATTACTTTTACAGCACTCTGTAAATTTCTTTTCTATGTACCCTATTATAATACATAATTCTGTAAAAGTCAAGCATTTTTACAGAATTCATTTTATTATTTTTACAGAATTCTGAATACAAAAAAGGGCAAAAAAAATACAGCCGATACATGTATCAGCTGCATTTGCTTTTTATTCAAACACAAAAAAACCGCCTGACAAAAGCCAAGCGGTTGTATCTGTTTTTATGCTGCGAAATCTGCGTAGAGAGCAGAAATGATCTTGCCGTCTGCTTCTGCAGGAACGGTAATCACAATGCTGTCGCCAACATTGAACAGAACGGCAGTGGTGTCAAGAGAAGCTGCCACTCTGTAATAGGTGCTGTTGTCGAAGGACAGGTAATAGTAGGTTGTGCCTGCAACAGTCTGTGTACGGATGTCGGTGAGAGTTCCGTTGATTTTTTCGGATTCAATTTCGTCTGTTGTGCCTGTGCCGTCACCGATATCAGCAAGGTCTCCGCTGATGTCAAGGTTAACACCGTTCTTTGCCATTTCATCGATGTATGCACCAAGGCAGGAGCCGAGGTCTGCATCCTCGTTGGGAGAAATAGCAACAACAGAATACTGCTGAACGTTAACCATTGCGAAGGTCTTTACAAGCTGAGAGGAATCCTTGAGAGCCATGAAGTAGGTGGGCTCACCGTCGATGTTAAGCAGCAGCGGGAATGTTGCCTGCCAGCCCTTATCGGAAACCTTACCGTTTGCAGAGGCCTGTGCGCTCTTTTCGGTAGCACCTGTGGTGGGATAGAAGTAAGCATCCTTGGTACGCTGGTTGATCAGCAGGAAGCCGAGAATGGACTGGTCACCTGTAACAGAGGTAACACCTGTGTACAGATAAACGTCGTCCTCGTTTGCAAGGAAGGAATAACCGTCACTGGACTTACGGACGTTGGACTGACCAATGAGTGAGTTCCAGAAGCCGCCGTTGTAGGTGCCGTAGTAGTTATACTGCTTCACAAGCAGGTCTGCGTCATAAGCCTGGTCGATCCAGGAAATTTCGGAATTGTCTGCAGTAAGCTCTTCAAGGCTGTATTCAACGCATTCACCTGTCTGTGCGTCAACCTTGAGAATACCGACAACATCTTCACCGCCGAACAGACCGATGGTCTTGTCGAGGCGCTCAACGATCCAGTAGGGATAACCTTCTTCGTCAACTTCGAAGGAGATTTCACCGAACAGATAGGTCGGGAATGCAAAACGCAGCTTTCTGCCGAGGAATTCATTGAAGTGCTCTGCAGTGGAATATTTGATATCGTAAGCGGTAACAAGCTCTGCTTCCTGGCTGTTCATGTTAACAAGAACATAACCGGGAATACCCTGATATTCATCGGTGTCCACAACAGAGTTAAGGAACCACTTGAAATAGTCGGCATACTGCAGGGGATATACACGGTAAGGCACCCCGTGCAGGTTGATCTGTGTGGAATCGCTGGTGAGAAGCTCGAACTGAGATTCATAACCTGCGCTGAGCTTTGCAAAGTCACCAAGCTGCTTGTCAGCAAGAGCTTCTGCGGATGCCTTATCGATCAGGGGGATATTATTGAAAGCATCTTCCGTATCGGAAATGATGGTGATGATATCGGAAATATCATCGCTTTCTTCAAAGGTAAGAATTTCGCTGTAGTCCTTTGCACGGAAGAACGGGCAGGATACAAGATAGCCTACACCGACAACAAGACCGATGACCAATGCAATGGCAATGGGAGCAATGGACTGTCTTCTCGCATAAGGAATGTATTCGGGCTTTGCAAAAGCACCGCTAGTAAGGAAAGCGGAAGCAACATAAACACCGAAGATGGAGGCAAAATAAATATAGAATTCATATGCCTTGGGGTTCATGGGCGGAAGCATGAAGTAATAAATTGCTACAGCCGCAATGAGGGTGATGATGATGTTGATAACGATTTTAAGACCTGCTTTTTCGGGGGGAATCAGCACTTCTTTAACGCTCTTTTTCTTTCCGCTGTCGGAAAAATCAACTTTGATAGGATCCATAGAATTCACTCCTGTTGAATAGTTAAAAGGTATTATAGCACAAAAATATTAATAAAACAAGAATAATTTGTTGCTTACTCCAGGCCAACCGACAAACGAAGCACAGTTCTTGCTTCATCTGCTGTGCAGACACCGTCACCGTTGAGATCGGCACGCTTCATCTGCTCGGTATCCGGTTTTTCAAGCTCAACCGCTGCACGCAGAATAAATCTTGCATCGGCTGCAGTAACAACACCGTCACGGTCAGCATCCCCGGGGACAATCACCGAAACAACGGGAGGAACACCGGTGTCTTCATTGTTGGTGTTGAACAGCTTTTCAATCTCAAGCGACAGACGGGCGGGGAAATAAATGATGCCCGATTCAAAGCCAAGCACAGCAGCGGTCAGCTTGTTGCTGCTGTTTTCATTCAGCTCATAATTGGGAGAAACAATGTAGGCAGGCTCATAATTGATGCCGTCAGACATTTTATAAACAAGATTGCCGTTTCTTTCAATCACACTGTTGGCATAATTTGCGTGAATATAATGATTTTTACCGTCGGTAAGGGCAACGTGCGACAACGACTTGCCGCCGTCGTATGTGTAAAAAGCAAGGTCACCGAGTTTAGGCTTATATTCCATATCCTTGGAATATTCATACACCTGCGCACCACCTGCCTTGAACAGCTCAAACATATAGCCTACCGTACCCGACAATACATTATAAGTATAGCCGTAAGAACAGCCTGCCTTCTCCATTGCCCAACAAAGGAAAATTGCACACCAGTCGGCATCGGTGCAATCGATATCGATTTTACCTTCCCAGATATCATCGAATTCTCTGCCGCTGACAACCTCGGTCCACCATTCACCGAAATAGGTTCTGCCGAGCACATCTTCCTTATAGCCGAGCTGGCTTTTGGCAATGTTGTAAAGGTCGCTGCGGATGTTTCCCGTTGCAGGCGGCACACGGAAGGGCTTGTCATAATGTGCTTCGTCTGCAAAAGCAAACAGAACACAGCCGCAAAGCAATACTGTACAAAGTAAAAGGGAGATACATTTTTTGATTGTTTTCATAAAAACACCCTTTTCTATAGATTTTATTCCACTATAACATAATCAGCAAGCAGCCAGCCGAAAGCGATACCGCCGGGCAGACCGGACAATTCGCAATAAACATAGCCGTTCTGCAAGGAATCAGGATAACAGATTACTAATTCACCTTCGGAAATAACAGTAAGCAAGGTTGCCTCCGAAGATGGCAGGCTGCGCACATTCAGACCTGCATCGCCCGGAGTGTAATCTGACACACGGGCTGCATAGGAAGCCCCCGATGAAAACAGAGAGGTCTGTGCAGCCTCGGTGGTCTGATACTGATAATCATAATAATATGAGCTTGATTGTGCAGGAATATAGGATTGCGTGGTCTGATAGGTGTCGTTCGGATAGGTCGGGATAGTGACGGAATTATTACTGATGGTTGAATCATAGCTTGCAGAAATATTACCGCCTGCAGAAGTATTGCCGGATCTGCCGATTGCAACACAGGCAATTACAACAATACTTACGATAACAACAATAATAACATTTTTATTTGATTTCATACCCGTATCTCCTGACAAAAACAGAAATTTTTAACCAACCGAGCCTGTATCCTCGGATTCGTTGTTTTCAGTGTTTTCTTCTCCGGCCGTGTTTTCTTCTGTACCGTCGGTCAGTTCACCTTCTGCAGCGGTACCGTTCTGCTTTTCGATTTCATCAGAATGCAGCTTATTGACGGCTCTGATAAGATCCACTGCAGACAAGCGGCTGTCATTCAGAGTGATATTTGTTTTATTGAACAGCTTATCCTGCACACTCTGTGCAACAACGGGAATATCAATTGTGCGGATCCATGCACTATCCTTATACTGCACAGCAGCACCCTTTTCGGGAGCAGTGTAGGCTGCAACATTATAATCTTTCCATGCACCGAGAATGGTTCTGCGAAGAACATTCACAAGCTCTGTGCCTGCAAGGTCTGTTTTAACAACAGCAGCAAGCTGCTTGACGAGATCAAGTGCTTCACCGAAGCCGAAGGTCTGGATGCTCTTAATAAGAGACACAATACTGTCGGCCTGTCTTGCAAGGTGGCTGTCTGCACCGTCGCGCTTTTCACGCAGGAAGGATACAATCTGTTCACCCTTGAGCGGTGTGTTATCAGCAGGCATAATAACATTGAAATCATCTGTAATCATTTCCTTGAGCTGCTTGTCGAGCATAACACTGACACCGCCTGCGGCATTTGCAATGGCTGCAACACCGTTCATATCGGTAACAAGGTAATGGTCAATTTCAATTTTGAAGTTATTTTCCACTGTTTTTTCAAGCAGGGCAATACCGCCGTTTGCATAAGCGGTGTTGAGCTTTGCATAAACAGGACCGTTTGCAGCCATGGTGCTGTCGGTAAGATCAATATAAACAAGGCTGTCGGGATCAACAGCAACAACACTGACCTTCTTTGCATCAGTATTGACAGAAATAAGTGCAATCACATCTGCATTACCGTAATTTGTGGTAACGGTGCCTGCTTCCTTAACAACAGCAAGGAAGGTGGTGACTGTGCCGAGATGCATTTTTGCATCGTTATTGGTTGTGCCCCATGCAGCAACAAGCTCCTGCAGGTCTTTCATATTGCTGATTTCATCATAATAAGCTGTGTTCAGCTCTGATGCGGAATCCACAACACCAACAAAAGCAGTGCTTGCATTTTCGGGTGCGACTTCGGGAACAAAAGTGCAGTCTGCAAGATTAACACCCACAATACCGCAGCATGCAATGAGAATAGCGGCAATAACGCCAAAAATAATAAAGGGAACTGCTTTTTTCATTTCTTATTCCTCCTGTTCGTTGGCTTCGGAGATAGTTTCTGTATTTTCAGCAGGGGACTGTACAGCTTCAACACTGTTTTCTGTGTTTTCGGAAGCTTCTGCTTCTTCCTCTTCTGCTTTTTCGGTGCTGGTGATGGTGACAATGCGTTCATTTTCGTTGACCTTCATCACACGAACACCCTTACTGGGTCTTGCACATTCGCGGATATCCACAGCAGGAATACGGATAATAATACCGTCAGAAGAAATCATGATGATATCTTCTTCCTCGTTGACAACGCGGATGGAAGCAACATCACCGTATTTTTCAACATGATAGTTGGTGGTACCCTGACCGCCACGGCCCTGAATGTGATAATCATCAAATTCACTGCGTCTGCCGTAGCCTGTTTCGCTGACGGTGAGCACCTTACCCTCTCCCTCGAGAATTTCAAGACCGACAACACAGTCCTCTTCATTCTTCATGGTGATGGCCTTGACACCTCTTGCGGTTCTGCCTATGACACGTGCATCGGTTTCGTTGAAGCGGATTGCCTTACCCTTGCGTGTTGCAACAAGCAGGTCATCTTCACCGCTTGTGAGCTTGACCCATGCAAGGTTGTCACCCTCATCGAGATTGATGGCAATGATACCGCCCTTTCGGACATTGCGGTAATCAGACATGGCTGTACGCTTCATAATACCGTTGCGGGTAATCATGCAAAGATACTTTTCTTCATCCTCGGGTCTGACACAGATCATGGCAGAAATGCTTTCTTCTGCCTGCACGGGCAGGATGTTGACAATATTCATGCCCTTACCTGTACGGCTTGATTCGGGAACCTCATAGCACTTGAGTCTGTAAACTCTGCCAAGATTGGTGAAGAACATGATATGGTCATGTGTGCGGCAGGTGAACATGGTTTCAACCACGTCCTCCTCACGGCGGGTCATACCCGAAACACCGCGGCCGCCTCTCTTCTGCTGACGGTAGGTGTCAACAGGCTGACGCTTGATATAACCTCTTTGTGTGAGTGTCATAACAACAGCTTCATCGGCAATAAGGTCTTCAATATCCACCTCACCCGAAACATTGACAATTTCCGTTCTTCTGTCATCGCCGAATTTATTACGGATCACCATGGCTTCATCCTTGACAATGGAAAGCACCATATCGTGAGAAGCAAGGATTTCCATGAAATATTTGATTTTTTCCTGCAGAGCTGCCATTTCGTCAATCAGCTTCTGCTTTTCAAGACCTGTCAGCTGACCAAGACGCATCTGCACAATGTGGGTTGCCTGCACTTCGTCAAAGCCGAACTTTTCCATCAGTCCTTCTTTACCTTCCTGAATGGACTTGGAAGCACGAAGAAGAGCAATAACCTCGTCAATGCAGTCGAGTGCACGAAGAAGAGCCTCAAGAATATGAGCACGTTCTTGTGCTTTTTTCAGATCGTACTGCGTTCTGCGGACAATGATTTCACACTGATGGTCAATATAGAGCTGCAGCATCTGCTTGAGTGTGAGCTCCTTGGGCTCGTTGTTGACAAGAGCAAGGTTGATGATACCGAAGGAGGTCTGCAGCTGTGTCAGCTTGAACAGCATATTCAGAACAACCTGCGGATTTGCATCACGCTTGAGGTCAATAACCATACGCATACCAAGACGGGACGAATAGTCGTTGACATCGGAAATGCCCTCAATTCTCTTATCCTTTACAAGCTCGGCAATATTTTCAATCAGTCTTGCCTTGTTGACCTGATAAGGAAGCTCGGTGACAACGATCTGATATCTGCCGTTTTTACCTTCGACAATTTCGGTTTTTGCACGGACAACAATCTTGCCTCTGCCTGTTGCATAAGCGGCACGGATGCCCGATTTTCCCATGATGATACCGTAGGTCGGGAAGTCAGGTCCCTTGATATGTTCCATAAGGTCTTCAAGGGAAGCATCGGGATTATCGATCAAGCAGCACATACCGTCGATGACTTCACGAAGGTTATGAGGCGGAATATTGGTTGCCATACCGACAGCGATACCCGTAGAACCGTTGACAAGAAGGTTCGGGAATCGGGCGGGAAGAACGGTGGGCTCCTTCAGGCGGTCATCATAGTTACCCATGAAGTTGACCGTGTCCTTGTCAATATCAGTGAGCATTTCCATAGAAAGCTTGCTCATTCTCGATTCGGTATATCTGTATGCAGCAGCAGGGTCACCGTCGATAGAACCGAAGTTACCGTGACCGTCAACAAGGATATAACGCATGGAGAAGGTCTGTGCAAGACGGACCATTGCATCGTAAACCGATGCGTCACCGTGCGGATGATAACGACCCAGCACTGAACCGACAGTATCGGCACACTTACGGTATGCCTTATCGGGAGTGAGGTTATTTTCGTACATAGTATAAAGAATTCTGCGGTGAACGGGCTTCAGACCGTCTCGCACATCAGGAAGTGCACGGGACATGATAACAGACATGGAATAATTGAGGAAAGAGGTCCTCATTTCCTTGTTGATGTCCACATTCACGACTTTTCCTGTATTCACGACAGCCTCGTTTTCGGGCTGACCTGTTCTGATTTCGTCGTCCATTTTATATCTCCTTAAATATCAAGGTTATTTGCATATTTTGCGTTGCGTTCAATGAATTCACGGCGGGGAGCAACCTGGTCACCCATAAGAATGGAGAAAACCTCATCTGCTTCCATAGCATCCTCCATTGTAACACGAAGCATAGTACGGAAGGAAGGATCCATGGTGGTTTCCCAAAGCTGCTCGGGGTCCATTTCACCAAGACCTTTATAGCGCTGAATATCACAGCTGCCGCCGAATTCTTCAATGAGTCTGTCGCGTTCTTCATCCGAGAAGGCATATTCAAACTTCTTGCCCTTGGAAATTTTGAACAGCGGGGGCTGTGCGATATACACATAACCATGATCAATCAGCGGACGCATATAGCGGAAGAAGAAGGTAAGAAGCAGTGTTCTGATATGCTGACCGTCGACGTCGGCGTCGGCCATAATAACAACCTTGTGATAACGCAGCTTCTGAATATCAAAATCGTCGCCGATACCTGTGCCGAGTGCAAGCACAACAGGCATGAGCTTATCGTTACCGATAACCTTGTCAAGTCTGCTCTTTTCAACGTTGAGCATTTTACCCCAAAGCGGAAGAATAGCCTGTGTGGTACGGTCACGACCTTCCTTTGCAGAGCCGCCTGCAGAGTCACCCTCTACGATATAAATTTCAGTCAGTTCAGGGTTCTTTTCGGTGCAGTCGGGAAGCTTACCGGGCAGAGAGTTACTTTCAAGTGCGGATTTTCTTCTTGCAGCCTCTCTTGCTTTTCTTGCAGCCTCTCTTGCACGGGAGGCTTCGAGTGCTTTTGAGAAAATTGCACGTGCAACGGACGGATTTTCTTCAAAATGGGTCATGAGCTTCTCATAAACCATCTTACTGACCATGGGTGTGATGTCGGTATTACCGAGCTTACCCTTGGTCTGACCCTCAAACTGTGCATCGGTCAGCTTCACGGAAATAACCGCTGTCAGACCTTCACGCACATCATCACCCGACAGATTCTTGTCGGCATCCTTGAGGATATTGTATTTTCTGCCGTACTCATTAAAGACACGGGTCAGTGCGGTTTTGAAGCCGTTTTCATGCGCACCGCCGTCCTCTGTACGGACATTATTTGCATAAGAAAGGATATTTTCGTTGTAGCCGTCATTGTAAAGAAGAGCAATGTCGGCACTTCTGTCACCCGAAACCGTATTAAAATGAATGGTATCCTCGTGCAGCTTCACAAGACCGCGGCTGTCGTTGAGCCATTCAACATATTCACGGATGCCGCCCTCGGCACAGAATTCCTTGATGATGGGATTTTCCATATCACGCAGGTCGGAAAGCGTGATTTTAAGTCCTGCAGTCAGGTAGCTCTGCTCACGGATTCTGCGTTCAAGGATTTCATAATCATAAACTGTGGTTTCGGTAAAAATCTGCGGGTCTGCCTTGAATTCGATATATGTACCTGTTTTATCGGTTGTGCCGACAACCTCAAGGTCAGTCATAATATGGCCGCGTTCAAAGCGCTGACGGTGAACCTTACCGTGCTGGCTGACCTCAACCACAAAATGCTCGCTCAATGCGTTAACAACGGACGAACCGACACCGTGCAAGCCACCTGATACCTTGTAACCGCTGCCGCCGAATTTACCGCCGGCATGCAGCACTGTCAGAACGACCGTTACAGCGGGAAGTCCCTGTTCAGGCTTGATATCAACGGGAATACCACGACCGTTATCGCGTACAGTGATGATGTCGCCGGGCAGAATGGCAACCTCAATTTCAGTACAGTAGCCTGCCAATGCTTCGTCGATGGAGTTATCGACGATTTCATAAACAAGATGATGCAAGCCACGCGGACCGGTGCTGCCGATATACATACCCGGACGCATACGAACAGCCTCCAGACCTTCAAGAACCTGAATCTGATCTGCGCCGTAATCGGCAGAAACTGCTGTGTCAAGCTGACCGTCGGTGTAGGAAACATCAGCTGCTGCAGTTGTGTTTTGTTCGGAAACATTCATTTCCTGTTTGATTTCGTTTTCGGTGTTGTTCATAGTTCGCTCCGATAAATATATTTTTTGTCTTTTTTACTGAATATTAAGAAACTGAAAAGACGGGATATTTTATGTAAAATTCAATTTACATTCTGCATTTCTTCAGCAGGGTGTTTGCTGAAACGGGAGATAAATAAAGCTTTATTCCGCCGTTTTCGCGTACCATTAAAAATGATCGCGGTAGTTCGGTCATGGATACCATAACAGTGCGTTTTTCTTTTTCGGCTGTATTGAGAAGATTTCTGCTGTGTGCGGACACAGTCACAGAGTCAGTATCAAAAATGCCGAGAATATCTTTTGTTCGCAGCACCTTATCGCCGCCGATGGCTAAATACATACTCTTCTCCTCTTTATAATACAGCTTTTGCAAGCTGATTTTTAATTTTCTGCTTCGGATGTAATTACAAAGCTTTCTCTGCCGACACGAAGGGCATCACCGTTATAAAGCTTTTTGCCTCGCTGTGTGCACAGCTCCCCGTTCACAAAAACACATTGCTCTTCCGTTATGAGAATTTTTGCATGGCCGCCTGTCTGCGCAATATCACATAACTTGAGTGCGGCCTGCAATTCAATATAAGGGGTACGGATGTACAGAGGCTTTTTTTCAATTTCAGCAATTTTTGCTTTTAATTTGATTGTTTTAGCCATAAACGCACCTCTTAACCTACATCCGCAATGCGGACAGGAAGTATAAGATAAAGGAAATGCTCGCCTTCGGTGGGAACGATGAGTGCAGGAGCAATGGAGCCATTAAGACGAATAAGCACCTCATCCGATTCGCAGGCACGAAGTGCTTCTGACACATAACGGGCATTAAAACCGATTTCCGTGCGTTTTCCGTCGAGAGAGCATTCCATGAAGTCACTGGCCGAGCCGACAGCAGTTGCAACAGACAAGCGGATCATTTCACCGTCAAACAGGAAGCGAAGCGGGCTTCTCATTTTTTCGGTAACAATGATGGATGTTCTTTCAATACATTCAAGCAGCTTTTTGGTATTTACACGCACGGTTGCAGTGGTAGCCTTGGGGAGGGCTGTGCGGTAATCCAGGAAATCACCCTCTAAAAGACGGGAAACTATGTTATAGTTATTGGTTTCAAAAATAATATGACGGCGGCTCAGGCGGATGGATACAAATTCATCCTCTTCAGGCAGGAGCTTAACCAGCTCATACAATGTTTTACTGGGAACAATGAAGGTGTGCGGTGCTCCGTTATAAGCAATAAATTCGGTACGGATGGCAAGACGGTAGCCGTCAATGGCAATGCACTTGAGCTCACCCTCTCTGATTTCAAATTTGACACCTCTGTGAACAGCCTTTGCTTCTTCTGTAGATGCAGCAAAAATAGTCTGCATAATCATGCTCTTCAGCAATTTTGAAGAAATCTGAATAGGCTCAGTGTCGGGAAGAGACGGAAGATCAGGATATTCATCCGCACGAAGTGCCACAATTGTGTATTCAACATTGCCGCAGGTGACGGTACAGATGTTTTTTGCATTGCAGGAAAGCTCCAGACGGTCACCGGGAAGATGCTTGAGAATATCGCACAAGGTTTTTGCATTGATAACTGTGGAGCCGTGCTCTTCAATGCGTGCTTCAACTGTTGTGGTGGAGCCGAGCTCAAGGTCGTAACCGCAAAGCTCTACTGTTCCGTTGTCGAGTGTGCGCATGAGAATACCGTCGAGCATGGGAAGAATGGCTCTTGTTGGAACGCAGCGCTGGATATTCAGACATGCCTGTGTGAGGGATGCTGTGTTGCAGATGATTTTCATTTAATTCCGCCTTTCCGGAAATCGGATTCCCTTCTGAAGAAAAAAAGAAAAAAAGAGGGAATTCGTCCTTAAAGAAGATATGTGTTAAAGTTTTAGTAGTATTAGTAGTGTATGTTGAAATTGTCGAAAACAGGGAAAAACCCTTTCGTATCGGTATTTTCGGTTTATTTTATGCTTTTGAAAATGCTGTGAGGAAAATTTTGAAAAGTTTTTGAAAACAAAAAGCATTGTTAAAATGTTGAAAACTCTTTGTTAATTAGTGTTGAAACTGTTGAAAACTTTTCCTTTTTTATGCCTCTTCCAGGTTCTTGATAAGCTCTTTTACGGTCAGCTTGAAGCTGCTGTCGTTTTTCATTTTTGTTTCAACCTGCTTGACGGCATGTGAAACGGTTGCATGATTTTTATTGAAATTTTCACCGATATTCTGAAGGGGCATACCTGTCATTTCACGGATGATGTACATGGCAACCTGACGGGGCAGCATAATGTTGGACTGACGCTTTTCGCTCTTGATGTCTGCCACATCCACACGGAATTCTCCGGCAACGGCATCAATAACCATTTTAACGACCTCGCTGACAGGCTTTGCGGTTGCAACCACCTCTGCCAAAACACCCTGCACAACCTCGGGAGTCGGGTCAATGTCATGAAGATTTTTCATGGCTGACAGCTTTTTGACACAGCCCTCGAGCTGGCGGACATTACTCTTGATGTATTCAGCCATGATTTCAATAACGCCGGGAGTCAGATGCAGCTTACATTCATCCGCCTTGCGTTTTACGATTGCCATACGCGTGTCAATATCGGGCGGTTGAATATCTGCAAGAAGGCCCATTTCAAAACGGTTACGAAGACGGTCTTCCAGAATTTCCATTTCTCTGGGAGGACGGTCGGATGTCATAACGACCTGCTTGCCTGCTTGTGTGAGTGTATTGAAGGTGTGGAAGAATTCTTCCTGTGCTGCCTGCTTTTTCTGAATAAACTGGATATCGTCCATCAACAGCACGTCCACATTGCGGTATTTTTCGTGGAAGGCATCAGTGTTCTTTTCTGCAATGCAATGATACAGCTCGTTTGCAAAATCCTCACCTGTAATATAGATGATAGCCATATCGGGATAATTGCGGTGCAGTCTCTCATAGATTGCAAGCATCAAATGTGTTTTACCCAGACCGCTTTTGCCGTAAACGAGCAGGGGATTGTATTCCGCACCGGGTGCATTGGAAACACGGTAGCAAGCAGAATAAGCAAACTTATTGGAGCTGCCGACGATGAAGTTATCAAAGGTAAAAGCACCCTTTTCTTTTTTATCATCATCGTTTTCCTTTTTTTCCGGAACGGGCTGCGAAACAATGATATCAAGCTCAACCGGGAAGCCGATGACGGCCTCAAAGCCGTTGGTGATATCTTTATAGAAGCGTTCCATGATTATTTTCTTTTTAAAGTCGGAATTGGTGAGCATAACAACTGTGTCGCCTTCTAATTTGACGGGCTCGAGGGGCTCGATCCACATATTATAAACGACTTCTGTCAGCTGCGGCTGTAATACCGCCAAGACCTCTTTCCAGACATCGCTGAATGAGTCCATTTAAAAATCTCCTTTTTTGCGTATATTTGGGTATGATAGTATATAATAAGTATCTTACATATAATAACATAATTAAGATATTAAAATCAATATGTAAATATATATAAATATATATAATAAAAATTTATTATTTTTTTTAATTTTACCTATTTACATTTGTTGTCAGTG
>JAZOWJ010000009.1:0-21538 GCA_045659125.1 Acutalibacteraceae bacterium | reverse complement strand
GTCAATGCGCCCGACGGTGTGTCATTCACACGCTTTGAGCCGTTTCACAAGGAGCATCCGCATCAGCGCTCCCTGTTTATCGGTGTCGGCGATGTCAATGGTGTTGACTTCTGGAATGAATTTGAGGATGACAAGGGTGTTATTGTTTTTGATTCGGTTGACGAAATCAAAGACGGCGAAATGGCTGTTGTTTCTGTGAATAACATCTGGAAAAAGCCCGATGGCACGCCTGTTATCAATGAAAACCGCCGTTTTACTTATTCAGAAACCGAAAACGGTGTGCGTGTGGATGTGCGCGTCATTTTTACTGCCGCTTATGGCGACATTGAATTCGGACAGACCAAGGAAGCAGGTCCGCTCGGTATCCGTGTCAATGATTTTATGCGAGCAGACAAACGCGGCACATTTCGCAATTCCGAGGGCGGCATCAAGGAAAGAAAATGCTGGGGCAAGCAAGCACTGTGGTGCAACTACCGCGGCAGAAAAAAGGGAAAGCTGTATGGTATTGCAGCCTTTGATCGCAAAACCAATGAACGCTATCCCACCACATGGCACATCCGCAATTACGGTCTGATGGCTGCGAACAACCTCTTCTTCAAGGGCGGTCTTTCCATCCCTGCAAACGAAAGCCTGCAATATGACTACACCGTCGTATTTTGGGTCGATGCTATTGACGAATCAAAATACACAGATTAAAAAAACAACGGACTGCCGTTTTGACAGTCCGTATTTTGTATTGTTTTACAGCATTGTATGACGAAGCTCGTCGCCTGACAAGGGGGAGTAGTAAGCAGGGGCAATGTCAAACATGGTCTTGCAGCCTGTCTGCCCCTCCTTATTGAGCTTGTAAATTGCTCTTGCGCCTGCAACCAACACACTCGAGGTGAACTCGGGGTTGCTGTCAAGGGTGAGCTTGTATTCAATAATGTTTTTGTGTTCCTTGTTAAGACCCGTTACACCGCTGCGGATGACGAAGCCTCCGTGCGGAAGCTCACTGTGTTCGGCCTTCATTTCTTCGGCTGTAATGAAATGCACTGTGGTGTCGTAGGGCTCAAAGTAGTTGGGCATGGTCTTGATTGCCGTTTCAATGGAGGCCTTGTCGGCACCTTCTGCAGCAACCACAAAGCATTCTCTCTTGTGCATCTGTCTTGCCGTCAGGGTCGGCTGCTCGCCGCTTCTGACAATTTCCACGGTTTCTTCCACAGGGATGGTGTACTGTCTGGCATCAACAACACCGTCAATTCTGCGGATTGCATCGGAATGTCCCTGGCTGACACCTCTGCCCCAGAAGGTATAGTTCTTGCCTTCGGGCTGAATGCAGGAGGCATACAGTCGGTTGATCGAGAACATACCCGGATCCCAGCCTGCGGAAATGAGTGCGGTTTTGCCGCCCTCAAGCGCTTTTTTGTTTACATTGTCAAAATGCACGGGAATGTTTGCATGGTTATCAAAACTGTCCACTACGTTGAAGAACTGTGCATAGTACGGGGTCTGCTCGGGCAGGTCGGTTGCACTGCCGCCGCACAGAATCAGCACATCGATTTCGTCCTTCATTTCAAGAAGCTTGTCGGCATGATACACGGGCACATCGGTTCTGACCTGCACGCTGTCGGGGCTTCTTCTTGTAAACACAGCCTTGAGCGTCATGTCATCATTTTGTCTGATTGCGGCTTCAACCCCCTTGCCGAGGTTGCCGTAACCGAAAATTGCAATATTGATCATAAATATTCACCAACCTTTGCCATGCATTATAGCACAAAAGAATTGCGCTGACAATAAAAAAATTATGCGCAATCGGCATTTTGGAAATTTTAATAAAAAAGGGAAGAGTAATAATGGCAGTTCTTATTAGAAAATACAAAGCTGACGACCGCGAGGCCTGCAGAAACATCTGCATTGCGACCGCAGCACCCGAGCGAGTGAAAACCGAAAAGCAGCGCAAGGCACTGTCGTGTATTTACAGTGATTCGTATGTGGATTTCAATGAAAATATCTGTTTTGTGGCTGAGGACGACGAAAAGGGCGTGGTCGGCTACATTCTGTGTGCGCCCGACACAAAAAGATACTGCCGTCATGCACTGAAGAATCATATCCTGCCCTTGTTCGGAACTTCTCCCGTTGATGCACTCGGTGCCTTGGGTGAATTTGCAGTGTTTTGTCTGCTTGCGTTCAAAAGACCTGCCCACATGCATATTGACATTCTCGAATCGCATCAGCGCATGGGGCTCGGTACAAAGCTTGTGAACACCTTGCTTGCAGAGCTTAAAGCACAAAAAAGCAAGGGCTTGTTCCTGATTACCGACACAGGAAACAAAAAAGGACCGCAGTTTTATAACAAATACGGGTTTAAATTGAGCCATAAAATTCTGTTTGCACTCATTTATACCATCGATTTTTGAAAAAATTAAAAAACATTGCATTTTTGTCTTGACAAATGCTTTGCTTGGTGCTAAAATACTTGTGCTGTGCGGGTGTAGTTCAATGGTAGAATCCCAGCCTTCCAAGCTGGTTGTGTGGGTTCGATTCCCATCACCCGCTCCAAGTTAATATGCGTTTGTAGCTCAGGTGGATAGAGCAACTGCCTTCTAAGCAGTAGGTCCGGGGTTCGAGTCCCTGCAAGCGCGCCAAAAGAAAACACCACCCAACGGGTGGTGTTTTCTTTTGATGTTCTATAATAGGGGACTCGAACCCTGAGAGGGTTTTGCCGTGAAGAAAACAGTCCGGGGAAGATTTCCCCACAGTGTGGGGAAAATGTCTGCGAAGCAGACAAAAGGGGACGAGTCCGTCAGACTGTTTTTAGGCAAAAACGGCGCAGCGGCAGTGCCGCAAGCCGGGCGGAATGAAATTCCGCTGTCCCTGCAAGCGCGCCCAAAAAAGGTGGTGTTTCTTTTTGACACTCTTTAAATAAGGGACTCGAAGCGGCGCGGCAGTGCGAGAGTCGAGTCCCTGCAAGCGCAACGCATACCTGTTTTTTAGCAGCCAATTGTATCAAACTCCATCTCCCGAAGAACGCCGTTATGATAATCGCTTACAATGATCGCAATCCAGAGCAGTCCCACGGGTACTAGAATGCTGACAGGGATAAAGTAATACTTCTTTGTTCTTATAAAATCAATCAATGAAAGAAAAATCCTGATTGCGGCAAAGATAAATGACCAATCGGTTGCATGAATGTTGGTGACCGGGTCAAGCCTGAATATGATTATGTACAAAACAACAGGTGCAAGACTTGCCAGCATAAAAAT
Source organism: Acutalibacteraceae bacterium (assembly GCA_045659125.1). GTDB lineage: Bacteria > Bacillota > Clostridia > Oscillospirales > Acutalibacteraceae > RUG806. The sequence continues at coordinate 18,293 of JAZOWJ010000009.1, read as the reverse complement.
ATAATGCGGTGTGTTGAATTTGCGATTGATAAAAAACTCAAATGCAAAGGACAATGCAATGAAAAACAACCAAATCAGATCGCGATGTGAAAATACAGACAATGAGCACAGGCAATACACCAGTGCCACACCGAAAAACAGCAGTATTTTGGTGCGGGAACTTACATTCTTTTTTGTCATCCTGTTCACCCTTTTTTCTTCAATATTACGGTGTGTTGCAATCCGATAAACATTATTGTATAATAAAACCATTATTTTTCCTTAAAAAACAATTCGGATGTGAATATATGAACATAAATATTGCCAAAACAAAAAATTATTATAATGCAATATCGGAATCGGATTTGTGTGATTGCAGTTATTGCCGCATTTTCCGACAGCAGATAAAGTCGTCATATCCGAACATATCAACCTATCTGGATTCACTGGGCATTGATATTGAAAAACCTTTTGAAACTTCGCCGCTTGAACCGGATGAAAACGGAAAAATACTGTATTGTGCTTGCCAATATGTTGTGTTCGGAAATTGTGAACGGGAATATACACATAAAATCGGTGAAGTTTCTTTTCGTGCGGCAACTTCATATCCCGATACGGGTATAAAGGACACGCATTTTGTGCTTGAATTTTTTCCTGTTGAACTTGAGCACCGATAAAATGTACACATAAAAGATAAAGCAGGGCACAAACCCTGCTTTTTTCGTCACTCTCTATCCTGCGGATAGGTGATGCCGATTAACTTTCTGATGGCATCCATCTGTCGGGTAATATACAGAGTTTGAGCATGGGTGTTGATCGGGCTTTCCGTCAATCCGTTCAGCACGCATTCGCTGAAATGTGCAATCTGCTCCTCAAATCCGTTTCCTGCATAGGGTGTTTCGATGATTTCGTTTGTGCCGTCGTTCAGGTGCAATTCGATTTTCTGCGGTGCATAAAAACGTTCCACTCTCGCATAGCCCTTTGTGCCGTACACATAGCCCTCGTTGGGCTTGCGAAGCATCAGCGCACTCGAAATATCTGCAATGCCGCCGTTTGCATATTTCAGCAGCACGCAGGTGTGGTCATCCACCTCGCTGATGGGATTGCACATAGCTTTGATTTCGGTTACCTCCTTGCCGAGATACCAGCTTGCGAAATTCAGTCCGTACACGCCGACATCCAGCAGAGAGCCGCCGCCGTTTTCGTTTTTGAAAACATGGTGGTCCATTTCATCCTCGTCCATCGTGTAACAGAACTTGCCTTCAATGCCTCTGATTTCACCGAGTGTGCCGTTGCTGACAAGTGCAAGCAATTTTATCGTGCCCGGCACAAGCCTTGCCCACATGGCCTCCATGAGCAGAACATTGTTCTTTTTTGCACAGTCAAACATTGCAAGAGCCTGCTTTTCATTCAGCACCATCGGCTTTTCGCAAATGACATGCTTGCCGTTGTTCATCATGAGAATTGAACAATCAATGTGTCCTGAATGGGGAACGGCAATGTAAGCGGCATCAATCACATCGGACTGTGCCATGGCTTCATAGCTGCCGAAGGCGTTCGGGATATTGAATTCCTGTGCAAATTTGTCGGCATTTTCCTGTGTTCTCGATGCCACGGCAACAAGCTGTGCGTTTGCAACATTCTGAATGGCTTGGGCAAAGCGGTGGGCAATACCGCCCGTGCCGACAATACCGAATCTGATTTTATTCATTATTATACTCCTTTACGGCAAAACGTTGCCCGCTGCACGGTAAATTTCATACCATTCCTCACGGGTCAGGCGGATGTCTGTCGCTTTTATGCAATCCTTCAGTCGCTGCAGGTTGGTTGTGCCCGTTACGGGCTGCATTTTTGCAGGATGACGCAGAATCCATGCGAAGGCAATGGTGGTTTTGGAAGCATTGTATTTTTCTGCAATTTTTGCAAGCGCTTCGTTGAGTGCAGGGAATTTGTCATTATCAATAAAGCAGCCCTCGAAGAAGCCGTATTGCATCGGAGACCACGGCTGAATGGTGATTTTATTCAGCCTGCAGAAGTCAAGCACACCGCCGTCACGGTTTGTTGCGGAATCGTTATACATATTCACATTGATTCCTGCCTGAATCATCGGTGCATGCATAATTGAAAATTGCAGCTGATTGGCACAAAGCGGCATGTCCATGCAGGATTGCAGAAGCTGCATCTGATTCGGATTTTGATTGGAAACACCGAAATGGCGCACCTTGCCTGCCGATTTCAGGTCATCAAATGCTCTTGCTACCTCCTCGGGCTCCATGAGTGCATCGGGACGGTGCAGCAGTAAAACATCAATATAGTCCGTGCCGAGTCTTTTCAGGCTGCCGTCTACGGATGCGGTGATATGCTCATAGGAAAAATCGAACATCCCCGAGCGGATTCCGCATTTGGTCTGAATCAAAACCTTTTCACGCAGGGAGGGGGACACTGCTTTTCCGAATACAACCTCACTCTGACCGCCGCCGTAAATGTCGGCATGGTCAAAAAAGTTGGCGCCGTTTTCAAGTGCCGTGTTCACAAAAGCCGAGGCTTGCTTTTCGGTCATACCGCTGATGCGCATGCAGCCAATTGCTACGGTCGGCACCTGCAGTCCGCTTTTTCCGAGTTCAATATGGTACATTTGTAATCTCCTTATCTGTTTGTAATTTTAAAGGCTGATTGTGAATGCAGCAGGCTTTTACAGCAAGGTTCTTTCAATGACATTATCCTGCAATCCCTCATCAAGGTTCACAAAATAATCACTGTAGCCGCCCACGCGTACAATCAGGTTGCGGTGGTTTTCGGGATGCACTTTTGCATCCAACAGGTCTTCGGGCGACACGACCGTCACGGTGTATTGCTGTCCGCCGCCTGCAAAATATGCCTTGGCAAGGGCAATGAAGGCAGCCTTGCCCTTTTCGGTGGCAAACATCCTTTTGTCAAATTTATTCTGAAATACAAAGCCGCTGCACGCATCGGTGTGGTTGTATCTGAGTACAGATTTGATGAGTGCCGTCGGGCCGTTGGTGTCCCTGCCCGGGGTTGCGGCAATGCTGTCTGCCAGCAGGGGCCCGCCCTTGCGCTTGCCGTTTGGCAGGGAAGCCGTACGGCGACCGTAGTTGGCGGCACGACTGAAGGTGCTGCAGCCGCCTGTGAACACACCGCCGCGGTAGGTGCGGTTGCGCTTGAGCACGGTGAAAAAGCGGTTGAGTGCACGGGCTGTGATAGAGTCAACCTCGTCAATATCATTGCCGAATTTTTCACAATTCTTAAAATCATGGTGCAGCTGCTCAAAGCCTTCAAAATCGGCATTGAGTGCCGCAATCAGCTCGGCCATGGTGTATTTCTTTTCGTCAAAAATAAGCTTTTTGATTGCATACAGGCTGTCGCCCGTGTCGGCTATTCCCTCGGCTAAAATCTGTCCGTGGTTATAAAGCGGACCGCCGTTTCTGTAATCACGTCCTTTTTCAAGACAGCCCTCAATCAGGCATGAGCGCAGGGGGTGCGGCTCAAACACGCCGCGCATGTGCTGAAATGTGATTGCGCTTGCACAGGAATTATAGGTCACAAATTCAAGCTGATCCATAAAGGCTCGTTCAAAGCGTTCATAGGCAGCAAATGCGGTCGGGTCACCTGTTTCAATCGAAACTTTTTCACCGCTTAAACCGTCCTTGCCGTTGTGCAGGGCAAATTCAAGGCATTTTGTAAACAGCACCTCGCCGTCCTCAAGCCCCATGTGGCTTTTGCCGAAAATGTCAATCTGATTGCAGCCGTTCATGCAATAATCATGGCTGTCTGCAGGGGGAATACCGATTTTTTCAAGAGCAACACAGACCGATTCATCATTGTACAGTGCAGGCAAGCCTGTGCCCGTTGCAAGGGTGTCGGCAATGGCATTCCAGAGCCTGTCGGGGGTGTTGCGGTGCACACGGCAGGTCAGATTCGGGGTGTTATAACCTTTCTTTCTCACCATGGCAAGAATTTCGTAAGTCAGCTCATTGGTTTCATCCTGCCAATTTTCGTCACTGCCCGAAATGCACAGATTCCAGGAGCGATGGTCGCGGAAATAATCCCACAGCCTGTCAAGCAGATCAGTGACTTCTTCCTTGTTTTCGGTTTTCAGGTATGCAGGGTACATATATTGGTCGAACCGACCGGGGGAGTCGTTGTTGTCAAGTGCAAAAATGAGCATGAATGCACACATGGCAGACATAAAGTCATAAGCAGGTTTTTTCGGTACGGTTGCAAATGCCTTTGCCATGCGAAGCAGAAAAGCCCTGTCTTCTTCGTTTTCGCATTCTTCGGCACGCCCGAGTGCTGCCTCGCGGTAGCGTGTGCCGAGCATATCCAGTGCATCCAATGCATACGAGCAGGAGCGGTAAAACCATGCTTCGTCGGGGTGCTTGTTTTTGTTTTCGGTAATCACCCTGCGGATTGCATCCGTGCCGTCGTTGACGATTTTGCCGTAATCGGGGTTTGCATGGCCACCCCAACCGCCGCCCCAATGGGCACCCACGCGGTCAAGCGCATCTGTGGACTCACAGGCAAGCCGCTTTGCCTTGCTGTTGTAAAGGTTGATTTCGTCTGCATAATGAAGCAGCGTTTTCTTGTGCTCGGGGAAGTCTTCGGCAAGCTTTAAAATATTGTCTGTGTTGAATCGCAGCCCTTCAAAGGGCATGTAGCTTGCGGATTCGTATTTTGTTCTGAATGCGGTTTCAGGCAGCAATTGGCGGGAAATTTTTATTTCAATCTGCTGCGCTCCGTAAAGCAATGCCAGTCCGACGCGTTCACCCTGCTCAAGGCTTTCGTCCAGAAAATAACCGTAAAGCATAGGGTCAATATGTAATAAATCGGTCATCATTAAACCTCCTTTATTTCGAAACCTTCACATCTGTTCCGTGTGAAGCAAACAGGGAACACCAACGATCAATGTCGGCTTGTGTTGCATTTTCGTGTGTGTATGCGGCTGCAGTGCCGAGCTTTTCCGCTTTGGCCGTGCCGAGTGCGTGGTAGGGCATGATTTCGGCATATCTGTATCGCCCTTGGTTTTCGTTCAGGAATGCACAAAGCTCTGCAATATCTTCATCGCTGTCATTGCAATCGGGAATCATGGGCAGACGAATGATGATATCCGCCTCTCTGTCCATGAGATATTGCAGGTTGGATAAAATATGTGCATTGTCAACCCCCGTCAGGCGGCGGTGCTTTTCGGCATTCATGCATTTGATGTCGAACAGAAAGCAGGTGCCGAGGTCTGCCGCTTTTTCGTAAAAGTCTCTTGACCCGATGCCGCAGGTTTCAATGGCTGCCGAAATACCTGCTTCCTTTGCAAGGGTAAGCAATTGCAAAGTGAAATCAGGCTGAAACGACGGCTCACCGCCCGTAACGGTCAAGCCTCCGCCCGAGGTGTCATAAAACATTTTGTCCTTAAGCACCTCGGCAAGCACCTCGTGTGCTGTCATTTGAGTTCCGATGATTTCATTGGCATCATTCAGGCAGGCATTGACGCACTGTCCGCAGATGGCGCATTTTTCTCTGTCAATTTGCAGCTTGCCGTTTTTAAGGCTTCTAGCCTTGCACACCGCAAGACATTTTCCGCAGGCGGTGCATTTTTGGCTGTGAAAGGAGAGGCTCTGCGTTTTTGCAAGGCTCTCGGGATTGTGGCACCAGATGCACCGCAGGGGACACCCCTTTAAAAACACGCAGGTGCGTATGCCGTCTCCGTCATGTAAACAGAATTTTTGTATGTTGAAAATGATTCCCATGTTTTTGTCCTTGTCGGCTTTTTTTATGTGTGCAATAAAAATTTATCGCTTTCCTTTAGCTGCAGCTTGTCAATAACATCCTCGAAATTTTCTTTTGCGGATGCCAACGCACCTGCCTTGTGTGCATCACTGCCGAGATAGAAGCTGCATCCGCATTCCTTTGCTATGAAATACGGTCTTAACAGAATTTCCTTCTGCTCGTCACTCATGTTGATGGTTTTCACATTCAGCTCAATGCCTGCACCCTTTTTTGCACAGGCCTTGAAAATGTCATACATCGCAGTGTCGGGAATCAGCGAAATTGCTTCGGTGGTTTTGTGCTTCAGAATATGTCCCGTTGTCAGATGCGCAATGCCGATTTTATGAAAAGGTAAATCTTTTATCAACAGATTTTCGAGTTTGTCCACCCAATGAAAAGCCGCTTCCTCGGGTGTCTGAATGGCGGTTCTGACAGTGTTGCCGTCAAGATGCAGATGCGTTGTGGCAACAATTATAAAATCAAAACTGTCAAACCGTTCCTTGCTCACCCCGAGCACATTGTTGAAATCCATGTCCGTTTCGCAGCCGAACAGAAAACGGATGCTCTCATCCTGCGGCAGGGGAAGAACGGAAGAAACAAACGAAAAGCCGTGCTCCTCAATCCATTCCGCTTCACTTTTTACATTCTCGTCCCAGAAATGATTGGTCAGGCAGATTTTGTTGAAATTGTTTTTTCTTGCATAGTCAAGGATCGCTTCGGGTGTTTGTGTCGCATCGTGGCAGCACCTCGAAACCGTTGAATGAATATGAAAATCATGGTCAGCAATGTATCTCATACCACCTGTATCCTTTCGTTTGGGATCATTATAATGTCAGGCCTTATCAGCTTCAATCAGCCGAATGCAGATAAAAGAATGCATAACGACGATTTCCTTTAACAGCTCCATAAAGAATCCCACCATCGGTGAATCATTCAATATAAATAATTATATCACAGATTCTTGCAATGTTCAACTGCTCATCAAACGGCAGAAATGAAAAATCTCCGGGCAGTGCATTCAGCAAAACCATGATAAAACAATGCAAGGCAACCTCGTGGAGCAATTTGCTTGAAATGCTGAATCTGCCTGTGTATCCACCCCGCTCACAACGAAGGAATACCGACAAACTCAAAGTGACAATTCATTGTGATGAGTTGTGAAGATAAAAAACACGGCAGAGAGTAAGTCCCTGCCGTGAAAAATCAGACCACCATAATAGATATTTTTTTACATCCGTTTTTTATTGCGTTTTTTAACCAAGAACACAGTAAATCATACACATCTTTTGTTTCATCGTAATCAAAATGACGATTTTTATATGATTTTAAGTCAGTAAGGTATTCGTCTATATCTGTTATGATTGCTTCTGCATCATCACTGAACGCACCCTCACATTGATGATAATCTCTTGTAAAACCAAGCCATCCGTTTCCGTCAAGATTTGGTTCTCGCAATATATCATCGAAGTATCCATCCCAGATATGCAAGATTTGCAGATTACAGTTTTCAGCTTTTATTACAATTTCAGGTTCATCTTCAAATCCCTCAAAAAATTTGTAATTATCTGTTATCTTTCCAGTGTCCATTATCCAACCACTCCTTTTGTTGTTGTGTTATTGTGCCTTTTTTGCGAGCTATTATTGCATCTTTCCAATCTTGTTTTGATATCCACTTGTTTTTCCCTACCAAAACTTCTTCTTGCTTTGGATGTGCATTTTTGCCGTAACCGACACCTGATTTTTTGCGTTCAACAACCCACGAATTGCCTTGCTCTTTTGGTGCATTAGGTGTGCGGGTGTGCCAACGGCTTGTGTAAGAATAATCGCCTTTTTTCCAAGTATATTTAACTTGGTTATATCCGTTTTTCTGTTCTTCCTTTATGGTGGCAGAAGACGGAATTTTGATAGGTGAACCTTTGGGTAGTGTATTTTTGATATAATCTTTGTGGTTTTCGTTTGCACCGTGTGTACCACCAAAACCACCGTGAAAACCTGCACCCATTAAGCACCCACCGCCTTTCGACTTCGCATAAAGTCGCTGTCGAATTGCAATATTTCAATTCCCATTTCTTTATATTGTGTGAACACATCATTCGGTGTAGTCCCATATACAATAATGGTCGTCGGCTTTAATGTGCTGACCACATATTTTAAGCCTTTAATGAAATATTTGCGTTCTGTCAGTAGCTTCATGCAGCCGTGCGAACCTACCGCCCTTACGCCGTTTGTGTCGATGCCGGTACAAGATAATTCAAATGTACGATCGTCGCCAAAGCGTATGTTTGGAATGACCGGGATGCCGTTCTCTTGTAACCAAAAACCGATTGCTCGGCTTCGGTAAATATTCCATTGTTGCATCACCAACGGCATATCTCGATAGACGCTGAAATCAGGAGTGATAACACCATTAAATTTTTTTAATATGGGGAGATAAGTGTTTGGGCGGTTCCATAGCCGTTCAAAAGCGGCATCATCTTCATAAAAATGTACCCAAGCATCATAATCGGTGCAATGTACTGCTTTGGAAAAAGTAATCAGATTATTTGGCTTCTGTATTTCCTGTTTTAAGCAAGGAATTTCAAGCGGGCCATCATAGGTTGCATTTTTTACTAAAAATGCATGAAAAACATCTTTACATCCATTGCGAGTGCAATGTTTCTTTGACATCTATTATGCCTCCTTGTTAGAATTTTTCTTCAATGCAATTGGTGAAAAAAAGTTCTTGCAATTCTACTTCAGATGTGGCATAATATTTGTAACAAGTTTTCGGATGCTCGCATCCAAAGAGAATGCACTTTGTAAATTGTTGCCGCAATTTACTGAGTGCTTTTTCTATTAGTACGAACTTTACAATCATATAACATCACCATCCTTTCTCTTAATATTCTTTATTACACAGCTTCTTTGAAAAGCCGGAGTAACCTTAATTCGTAATTGGTATAATCCTTATTGCCGTAAGTTAACCATTTACGATAGTAAGAGAATGCATAGGTTGCTGCTTCAAGGCTGATGTCAAAATGCTCGTAAACCTCGTAGGAATCCTTTAACTCTAATTTGTGAATAAGGACAGGCGGTGCGAGTGCGTACTTTGCAAAAAACTTTGCTTCGGCTTCTGCTAATTCGCTTTCTTCGGTGTGGTCTAACACAATATGCCCACATTCGTGCGTGAGGGTGTTGTTGATACGCCCATATCCTTTTGCATCGTTATAAAAAATGTACCACACGCCATCTCTTTTTACCGAAAAACCGTCCTCGCTTTCTTCTAACATAAGTAGGCGTGTTTCTTCGGATTTTGAGGAATAAGGAACTACAACCACACCAAGTTTTGTTGCCATTTCAAAGGCACTTATCGGAATACATCGTATATTAAGTTTCTCAAAGGTGCTGACGATGATTTCTTTGATTTGTTCACATCGATTGTCTGATAATCTAAATGCCAATATTAGTCCTCCCCGAACAGAGCAGAGATAAGTGCTCGTTTTTGCTTTTCTGACATAGTTGCTGCATTTCTTGCCAACAAACGTTCCACCTTTGGTAGATCAAAATCGTCTTTTTCAATACCAAGCAAATAGTCCGATGTTGTATTTAATGCGGTTGCAATATTTGCAAGCATATCTGCTTTGGGTTCTCTACTACCGGAAACATAACGAGAGAGTGTTGCTTCTGTTGTGTTGAGCCTTTCCGCAAGGTCTCGTTGTGTCATTCCTTGTTTTTGTAATAAACTCAATAAGCGTTGACCAAATTCTTTGCTCATCCTTATACCTCCATGTTGCTGTGAATGTTAGGTTGCGTTTTTTAACTTACCAAAAGTATAAAACATATTACCAAAAATGTCAAGTGCTATTTTTGAAAAAAATACAATAAATCGTATTGAAATTATTGTTATAATTGAGATTTGTACAATATATAGACAAATGATGCTGAATGCTACAATCGCATCACACCCGTCGGTCCGTATGAATATGACCGCAAAAAATCCCCGGGACTTTGAAGTCCGGGGATATATCTGCAATAGACTTATTCTGCAATGCCTGCAAAAAGGGCGATGCCGTTTTCGGTGAATTCGGCAATGATTTCTCCGTATTTGCCGGTTGCATAAATGGCCGCATTGACGCGGTTGAGGTTTTTGAGCGGTTCTGCAGAGGGCGTTGCATTGCCCCGTGTCAGAACGGCAATATCGGGGCTGAGGGTGTTGATAAAGTTTGCGGTGGAGGAGCCTTCATAGCCGTGATGCCCGACCTTCAGCAGGTCAACCTTGCCGATTTCGGGGGCAATTCTGTCTTCATCCCCGTCGTAATTGTTGATGTCTGCCGAAAGAAAAGCCTTTGTTCCGTTCTTCTCAATCAGCAGTCCGACTGCATTTTCATTTTCACCGACACGCCCTTCAACAGGATTTATTTCGGTGTTGATGAATTGCATTGTGAAGTTTCCGAATGTAAACGGCTGCGCAGGAATATCACGCACAACAGGGACACCTCTTTTTGCACAGGCATCCAGCATCTGCTCGTAAACCTCCTTGTTGTCCCAGCTTTCGATTTCATATTCGCTGATTCTGTCTTCATCATATTCACGCAGGTATGCCGTTTTTACTGTGATGTCTTCATCAAGAATCAGCGTATCAAAGCCGCCGATGTGGTCAGAATGGGCGTGTGTGCCCAGCACAAAGTCAAGCACAACCTTACCGTTTTCGTCTCCGGCGATTTTCTTTACAAAATCAACCACATAGTCCTCATAGCCCGTTAAGTTCAGCCCTTCAAAATTGCGCGGATTGTCAGTGTCCTCTGCGGCATCCACCATGGCAAATTTGCCGTCGCTTTCAATCAGAATCGCATCCGACCCACCCGTGTCAAGAAAATAAATTCTGTCTGCCGATACGGAAATGTCTGCTTTTTGCAAATTGTATTTTCTCGCATTGATGCCCATTTTTATGTTCGGCATAAACACGGCAAGCAGCACCGCGGCAGCCACAAGCAGAACAAATATCACGCATAATATAATGATTTTTTTCTTATCCATTCCAAACACCTCTTTCAAAAAATTGTATTTTTATTATACCATGCATAACGCAACAAAACAAGTCCGCTCTATGCAGAAATCAAGGCGAAGACTTGTAAGACTTCACCGAAAGGGTCTTTTTATTTGTTTGATTTTATATTTATAAGGGAACAATTCTCTTGAACAGAGAATTGTTTTCAATGTTTAAGTTATTGCAAGGCAGGTAGTAAATTGTTATGCTTAACCTGTAACCGCGGTGAATATTTTTGAAAGGTGATGCATTATGACAGTATATTTCGGGGAAAATCTTAAAAAGCTGCGAAAATCAAAAAAGCTTACGCAGGAAGCCCTTGCCGATTTTCTCGGCATGTCTTTTCAGGCAATCAGCAAGTGGGAAAGGGGAGAAACCTATCCCGATATAACCATGCTCCCCGTGATTGCCGCCTTTTTTGATGTAACGGTAGACAGCCTGCTCGGTACGGATCTGATTGCAAAAGAAGCAAAAATCAGGGAATACAGTGAAAGCTATTCCCGTTTGTGGAATGAAAGAAAAATTGCACAGGCAAGGGATATGCTCAAAGAGGCAATTGTTGAATTTCCGAATCAGTATGATCTGACGGCAAAATATTTCAATGCACTCATTCAGGCACAGCATGACGATGCCTACAAGCTTTCCGTAAAACCCGAGGTCAACAGAATCTACGATATCATTCAGAGCTATTGCACGACCGACAGCATCCGCATCTGGACAAAAAAGCTGATGTGCCGCTATCTGCGAGATCTGAGCCTGATTGAAAACGGCGGTGTTGACATTGCCGAGGCAGAAAAAATCCTTGCTGAAATGCCGCTTATGCAGAACTCAAGAGACTATGAGGCGATGTATCTTTATCCGCATGATGACGAAAAACGAGCCGCTGCCTGTGCCGCCGGTACGGCGGAAATGCTGCGCCTGTTCGGGGAAATCATGAACAGAAGCTACAATGATTTTCTTGATGCTGACGAGGATATTGCCGAAGCTTATATCAATCTCGTTGAAAAGGTAATGCCTGACGGCGATTACGGACGGGTGTGGTATCTGCTTGTGATCCATTCGCAGAGAATCGGTGTCAAAAAGTATCTGCAAGGGGATGAAATTGCGGCACTCGGGTATTTTGAAAAAGCTATCCGCCTTGCAAAAGGATATGATGAGCTGCCCTGTGTGAGTGTGCATACATCAAAGTCTGTGGAGGGGGTTGTGTTCGATAAAACCAAGGCATACAGATTTTGGGAAGGCTCCTTTGCAGAGCATATCAGAAAAGGACTTTGCGAAAGACCGCAGCTTTCGCAGGAATTCAAAGACAGCAAAGCATTTCAGCAGCTTCTTGCAACAGAATAAACCGAAGCTGTAATTGCAATGTAGTAAAAAATAAGCAGAAAGATCATTGCGGTCTTTCTGCTTTAATTATTTATTCAGGCATTCATTAAATCTTCGTAAGCCTCCAAAAGCCACCGATGTGCAAAGACCAATAAACCGTTGTCAAACTGATGCTTTATAAAAAGATAACAAGCCTTATTCAACAGGTCTTCGCTGCCGCTTTTCAGCAAATCGTCATACAACGGCACATCGTTCGGATCACGGGAAATTTTGTCTGCAATAAATATGATTTTATCAAAAATACCTGCATTTTTCTTTAAGGTCGTGTGGCATTCAACGGCATTCAGAATATCGGAATCGGTGATTTCAAAATCCTCTTGTGCAATGATTTTGGAAATCCGCTGATGCAGCAGTGCATGGTAATTTTCTTCCGCAGGGTCAATTTGCAATCCGTGTTTTTTTGCCGTTTCATACATTTGCTGCGGTGTCATAACAGCACTGATATCATGCAGCAAAGCTGCAATTCTTACTTTTTCAACATCAAGATGATATGCTTTTGCAAGTCCGACGGCAATTCTCGCCACATCTTCAACATGATGCAAGGCTTCCTGTTGATTGTTTGATACATATTTGTTTTGAATTGATGTAATCAAATCATTGTTATTCATTAACAGTACCTCATATTTTTTTTGTTTTTCATTTTCAGAAAAATCTCCGTTCGTGTGAACGAGGAAAATGGTTTACAAGTCTTCTGTTTTGAAGGTTGTGTATCCTTCGTAATAATAGCTGTGGTCAATGCCTTTCATATAAACAGTGCGGTCATTGATTTTATCCGTCAGGGCATTTTTCAACAGAACCTTGATTTCAAGGTCCTTGACGGGACTGCGTTCCATTGCCGAAAGGTATTCTTCTTTGTCAACCTCGCTCCAATCCACAACCATTCCGATTCCCTTTTTGAGCATACAGTCAAGCCATATTCTTGTGCTTCTTCCGTTGCCCTCGCGGAACGGGTGTGCCACATTCATTTCCACATATTTTTCAATAATTTCGTCAAATGTGGATTGCGGCATTTTTTCAATTGTTTCAAGGGCTGCTTGCAGGTACATCACGGGTGCAAAGCGGAAATTACCTTTGGCAAGATTGACCGTGCGGATTTTACCTGCAAACGAGTAAATATCGCCGAACAGATGCTTGTGAATAATCTGCAATGATGCCGTTGTGCCGGCTTGAAGCTTGTCAAGCAAGCCGCTTTCAAAAAGCTGAACGGCAGCCTTTTTGCTGATTCGCTCTTCTGCTTCCGCCAGTTCGGGTGCGAATGTGATTCCCAATTTGTTTTCAAGTACAGCCATGTGATCCCTCTGAATAAAGTATTATTCAATTATTATATCATTTTTGAGAAATTGTTGCAATATGTTTATGCATCGTTTACGGATAAATCTGCAATAAAAGAAGTACGGCAAAGTCTTTAGACTTCACCGCACTGTTCTTATTCTTTGTTTAACTTGCAGATACCGTTGATTTTGTAGGCTTCGCCGTAATCAAAATACAAAACAACAGTGTTTTCTCCGCTGTGCAGCTCGGTTTCTGTTTGCTGCATCAGCTTTTTGCCGTGATAAACAGCAAATCTTATTTTTCGGTCATCATCCCACGGCACATCATCGACAAGTGAAAAAACAGGCTCGGTCTGCACTTGTCTGCCGAATAAATCGTCAATCGAAATGTTAAATACATCCGCAAGCGCAGGCAAAAGCATAATGTCAGGGGACGTAATTTGCTGTTCCCATTTTGAAACCGCTTGTGCAGACACATTCAAGCATTTTGACAGATCTTCCTGTGTCATGGCATGCAATTTTCTGTAATAGGCAATCCTGCTGCCGAGTTTTGATTCATTTTTCATAGTTTCTTTCCTTTCTGTGTTTTTCTGATTCAATCATACTGTAATTATCACAAAAAGAAAAGATAACAAATTGATTTTTGCTGTTACTGTTTGGCTGTATAAATCAAGGCGAAGGCTTGTATATCATCAATTCCGCAGGAATTGCATATCATCAAAGCGGAACGCTTTGAATCTCATCATTGTGAAAGCAATTATACAGCCTTGCGGCTGATGATATGCACACTTCGTGTGATGATATACGCCTGACGGCGGTGATATGCCATTGCTTTCGCAATGGATAAAAAAAAGACAAGTCTTTCGACTTGTCTTTTTTTTGGCAGGGGTAGTAGGAATCGAACCCACGACACGCGGTTTTGGAGACCGCTGCTCTACCAGCTGAGCTATGCCCCTATATGTCTCTGCCTGATGGGTTTTCCTCCAAGCAGAGTTGGTGGACCATCAGGGACTCGAACCCCGGACCAACCGGTTATGAGCCGGTGGCTCTAACCAACTGAGCTAATGGTCCTCAGCGGTTGCTTGTATATTATAGTAATTTACACATCGCTTGTCAAGTGTTTTTTCAGAAAAATATGCACAATGTTTTGAGAATATTTTTTCCTTGTGCGAAAAGTGTTTTTGATTGCATTGCCTGTTGGTATTATGCTATAGTAAAATAAGAAAATCAGGAGGTAAAATATGAACATTCCGAATGCATTGCAAAAACGCATTGATTTATATGCACAAAAGCTTGCCCACAGACCGAAATTGCAGCAGATGTATCGCAACTGCTGCCCGAACACACTCGAAACCACCGTCACAGAACGCGAGGACGGCTCCTTGTTTGTCCTGACAGGGGATATCCCTGCCATGTGGCTGCGTGACTCCACCGCGCAGGTGACGCATTATCTGCCCTTGACCAAGGAAGATTCCGAAATGCGTGATATCATCAAGGGTGTTGTGGCTGCTCAAATGCAGTATATCTGCATTGACCCCTATGCCAATGCGTTCAATGCCGAAGCCAACGGCCACGGTCACACAGGCGATGTGCCGCTGAATGATCCGTGGGTATGGGAGCGCAAATATGAAATTGACTCACTTTGCTATCCGATGCGTTTGGCTTATCTCTATTGGAAAAACAGCGGCGATGCATCCGTTTTTGACGAAACCTTTGTTGCGGCTGCCAAAAAGACGGTTGCATTGTGGCAGACCGAGCAGCGTCATTTTGAAAATTCACCTTACCGCTTCAGCCGTAAAAACTGTCCCTATCATGATACTATCCATAATAATGGTATGGGGATGCCTGTCAGCTACACGGGTATGACCTGGTCGGGCTTCCGTCCGAGCGACGATGCATGCACCTTCGGTTATCTCGTGCCGTCGAATATGTTTGCTGTGGTTGTGCTTCGTTATCTTGAAGAAATCTTCACAGACATTATTCCCGATGCCGAGTTTGTTGAAGAATGCAAGGAATTGAGAATTGAAGTCGATTACGGCATTCAGACCTATGCAGTGGTTGACCATCCGAAGTTCGGCAAAATTTATTGCTGCGAAACCGACGGTATGGGCAATCGCAGACTCTTTGACGATGCGAATGTACCGAACCTGATTTCCATGCCGTATCTCGGCTATTGCAAAAATGATGACCCGATGTATGTGCGTACCCGTGCATTTGTGTTGAGTGAAGAAAATCCCTATTACTACAAGGGCACAGCCGCCTGCGGTGTCGGCAGCCCCCATACACCCGAAAACTACATCTGGCACATCGCCCTGTCCATGCAGGGGCTCACAAGCCGTGACAAGGATGAAATGAAAAACATTCTTGCCATGCTCGAAAGCACCGATGCCGACACGGGATTCATGCATGAAGGCTTCTGTGCGGATGACCCGAAAAAGTTTACCCGTCCGTGGTTTGCATGGAGCAATTCTTTGTTTGCAGAATTTGTTGAATTTGCCGTTGATAACGGTATTGTATAAAGAAAAGGAGAAAAACTTATGAATATACCTCGTCCCGAGCATCCCAAGCCCCAGTTTCAGAGAAATGACTGGATGAACCTCAACGGCACATGGGATTTTGAAATTGACAACGGCAGAAGCGGTCAGCCCAGAAAGCTGTTTGCCCCTGATGCTGCATTTTCACAGAAAATCATGGTTCCGTTCTGCCCCGAAAGTGAGCTGTCGGGCATCGGCAACAAGGACTTTATGTACGGCGTGTGGTACAAGCGTACCTTTACCGTACCTGCCGAGCAGAAGGGCAAAAAGGTGTTTGCCCATTTCGGTGCTGCGGATTACAAGACCTTTGTGTATGTCAACGGCTCTCTTGCAGGCACGCACAAGGGCGGTTATGTATCGTTCCGTATTGATGTGACAGAATTTATCTGTGACGGTGAAAATGTGATTACCGTTTACTGCGAGGATGACACCCGTTGCCCGATGGTTCCCCGCGGTAAGCAGAGTGGGGAATATTTCTCCCACGGCTGTGACTATACCCGTACCACGGGCATCTGGCAGACGGTGTGGCTTGAATTTGTTTCCGTTACTTATATCGATAAGGTAAAATTCTATCCCGATGCAAAGAACGGCTTTGTTAATATTGTTGCAGACCTTGTCGGTGCAGCTGAGCTGACTGCGGTTGCTATGTATGAGGGTAAGCAGGTTGGCTGCGCAAGCCTTGTTTCCGACGGCGGTCAGGAGCAGCTTCGTCTTACAGTGGATGAAATCCACCTTTGGGAAGCAGGACAGGGAAGACTGTATGACCTTGTGCTGACCTACGGTGAGGACCGTGTGCAGAGCTATTTCGGTCTGCGCAATGTGCGCATGGACGGTTTTAAGTTCCTGCTCAACGGCAAGAGTGTTTTCCAGAGATTGATTCTCGACCAGGGCTTCTATCCCGACGGTATTTATACAGCTCCCTCTGATGCCGCACTTCTGAAGGATATTCAGCTTTCCATGGCCTGCGGCTTCAACGGTGCAAGACTGCATCAGAAGGTATTTGAAGAGCGCTTCCTGTATCACTGCGACAAGGCAGGCTATCTTGTCTGGGGCGAATACGGCAACTGGGGTCTTGATCACACCGATCCCGAGGCTATTTATTCCTTCCTGCCCGAATGGCTGACCGAAATTGAACGCGACTTCAATCATCCTGCTCTCATCGGCTGGTGTCCGTTCAACGAAACATGGGATATCCGCGGCTGCAAGCAGTATGACGGTGTGCTGGAGCTGACCTATCTTGCCACCAAGGCAGCCGACCCGACCCGTCCGTGCATCGACACAAGCGGTAACTATCATGTTATCACTGATATTTTTGATATTCATGATTATGAGCAGGATCCCGTCAAGCTTGCCGAAAGCTTCAAGGACCTTGTTGAAAAGGATGAATTCAAAAACCACTGCGACAACCGTCAGGAATACAAAAAGGGTCAGCCTGTGTTTATGAGCGAATACGGCGGCATCCGCTGGAGTGTTGTGGATAAGGGCGACAACGCATGGGGCTACGGCAATGCACCCAAAACGCCCGAGGAATACATGCAGCGCTATAAGGCACTTACCGATATTCTGCTTGACAATGAAAAAATCATGGGCTTCTGCTACACCCAGCTGACAGACGTCGAACAGGAGCAGAACGGTGTTTATACCTATAACCGTGAAGAAAAATTCCCTGCAGAATTCTTCTATAAAGTCAACACTCGCAAGGCAGCTGTTGAAGAATAAACGACCTTACAGTTTTTTGTTCAAAATGATATTTTTTATCAAATATTGAAAATTTCTTAAAGAAAATTTAAGGAAACAAACTTAAAATGGCGACAACAATGCAAATTTGTTGTCGTTATTTTTTTTGACATCTCCTTTCTCCTCTCTCATATCTGTGCGGTTCATGCCTTTTCCGCACGGCAGAGGCCTCCGTCTTCGGGCGGAGGCTTTTGCATTTTCAGCTGCGGACAGACATATACATGGACGAGGTGCTGTGTATGATTGCAAAAGCAGGAGCTGTTTTGTGGGGCACGCCGACCGTGCTCCTTTTTTTGTTCTGTGGCTTGTTTTTTACATTTAAATTGCGTTTTTTGCAGTTGACAGGGGTGTGTGAGCTGCTTCGCACGGTTTTCGGCAGAAAGAATGCAGCGAACAAAAACGGTATTTCACCGTTTCAATCCATGTGCACGGCCTTGGCGGCAAGTATCGGAACGGGAAATATTGTCGGTGTCTGTGCAGCCGTTTCGGCAGGCGGCCCGGGTGCTGTTTTGTGGATGTGTGTGAGTGCACTGCTCGGTGAAGCCACTGCGTATGCGGAAAATTATCTCGGTGTTGTTTTTCGTG
>JAZOWJ010000008.1:0-2732 GCA_045659125.1 Acutalibacteraceae bacterium | reverse complement strand
AAGTTTTTGGTGTAGAGGATATTATGTAGATACAGCAGGAAAGAATGATAAGAAGATAGCTGAATACATAAAAAGTCAATTGGATGAAGATATGATACATGACCAAATGACGCTCAAAGAATACATAGACCCGTTTACGGGTAGCAAGTAACAAGCCTTTGCGGTTGGTAGCCGTAGAGTACGCCTTAAGGCGATGCCAGTAATATAGGGCTTTGCCCGCATATGAAGAACCCCCGGCTAAGCCGGGGGGTTCCTATTATGCTACATCAATCAGTTGCAACCGCAACCGTTGTTGCAACCGCAGGAGTTGACAGTGCTGCAGCCGTTGCAACCGCAACCGTCAGAACCAAGCAGGATGATAACGATCAGAAGAATGATCCAGCAGTTGTTGCCAAGAAGGTTCATCTTTTTCCCTCCCTTCGTGCCCTCAATTCATACTATGCGAAGGCAAAAATGTGGTGCAGGGATTTTAAAAAATGTTTTTTTGAAAAGGCAGGGGAGTGTAAATGATGTTTTAGCGGCTAGCTGAGCTCTGAAATATAATTTAATTCTCTCTTGCCGTCTTCGGGCAATAAAAACACCGTCCGGTCAAACCGGACGGTGTTCTGTATGCAAATTAATTGTTTTTTAATTCATCGGGTCTTGCACCGAGAAGCATTTCAGCCATCAGCTGTGCACACTGCGGTGCTGACAGATTCAGTGTTCCGTCAAGCCAACGGAAAATCATACCGCGCACACCGCTGGATGTAAAGCTGATATAGCTGCGGAAAACCTCAGCATTGATGGAGCTGAAGCGATCCATAAACATCGGAACAAAGCGATTTGCAAAGTCATCGCTGAGCTTCTGGATGAAGCTGTTGCCTACACAGGATGTGAGTAACAGGCGGTAGTATTCTTTGTTTTTTTCAAGAATGCGTAAGTTGGATTCAAGGGTGGGGAAGGGATTTTCATAGAAATTGAAAATACCTGCTTCCTCAATTACAGTAAGAATGGTCTTGACTGCATCCTGCTCGAGTCTTGCATAAAGATCTCTTACATCTGCATAATGAGCATAAAAGGTGCCTCTGGAAATACCTGCTCTGCCGATGATGTCTGTAACCGTGATTTTGCTTACATCCTTTTCATTCAGTAAGGCAACATACGCATTTTTAATCAATTGCCTGGAACGCACCGCGTTTTTGTATTCGGCTTTTCTTTCTTCTGCCATCTTTTATTTTCTCTCCCTGCTTCAAAATTATTGCGGCACCGCAACCGCAAACAGGCTGCGGTGCCGGTGTATCAATTATTTCTCTGCCTGCTTTGAATATTTCATCTTGTAAACAAGACGCATCAAAGCACATTCATAGCCCTTAATGGCTGATTTCCCCATATCTAAAATGTTTGCTGCCACAAACGACTGACAGCCCTTTTCTGCTACCATTTCAATGGCTTGTGCATCGCTCATGCCGGAGCCGGCACAAAGTGCACCGTTGTCCTTCAGAAGAACCGCATTGCGGCCCTTGAGCTTCTTGACAACCTTCTTTGCCGTTTTCTGTGTGTTTGCCGGATCGAAGGTTGCACAACGTGCGGTAACACCGACGATCTGTGCAAAGTCATCAAGGAAGGGCTTTACGGTTTTGCCGATGGACGAAACGGCAACCACATCCTCCTGCTTGTTGTGAATAATTGCATTCACATCCTCACGCTTGTTGTAAACAGCAAGATGCAGCTCTGCAGAGGACGGATAATCTGCACTTGTATCGAGCGGTGTGCCGTCGCAAAGACGGATTCTTACACTGTCGCCACCTTCAACGGGAGTCATCAGCATGGTGTCACCCTCGCGTTCGGAAACGAATGCAGGGAAGTCAGCAGCCTTGATGTCTTCCTTTTTCAGGGATTCGGCAATGTAGCGGCTCAATGAAGTGAAACCGTCTGCGGCATTGCCTGTAACCGTTGCATAACGGTCAAGCAGGAACTGCTTGCAAACCTCTTCAAGCTCCATTGCTACGCTGAATGCGTTATCCATGTCTGTACCAAGGCAAACAGCACCGTGATGCAGCATCAATGCTGCATTGCCGTCAGAACGGGCAATGGCATCGCTTACACCCTTTTTGAGCTTCCCTGTGCCGGGCAGACCGTAAGCAGCAGAAGGAATGCAGGTGCCGAGAATGGCGGCACTCTTTTCATCCTTAACCTGAATGTCAAGTCCTGCAAGACCTGCCATGGAGGCATACAGCTGATGGGTATGGATAACGAAATTACATTCGGGACGAAGTCTGTAGCAGGATGCATGAATGCCCTTTTCGGACGAGGGCTTGATGTCGCCGTCGTAGGTGCAGTCTGCAATGCTGACAAGAACGATTTCATCGGGGGTCAGTGCGTTGTATTCCCGTCCGCTGGGGGTGATTACAAAATGTGTGTCGCTGACACGGCAGCTGACATTGCCCCAGGTGCGGGCAATAAGACCGCACTTGACGAGCTGTTTGCCTGCCTCTATGACAGCCAATTTTGCTTCGAGAATATCCATGTTAAAACCTCTTATTTGTTGAGCAGTTCAACGGTAGCAAAGACCTTGTCGAATCTGGTCAGAGCTTCGTCGATGAGCTCGGGAGTGTAAGAAGCGCTGGTATACAGACGGCTGCCTGCAAGAGTTACAAGGCCTTCTGCCATGTAAGCAGCACCCATGTGGGTCATTTCTGCCTTGCGTGCATCGGTTGCCTTGATGACACCGGGGATGGTCCACGGCTTCTTCC
>JAZOWJ010000007.1:0-10305 GCA_045659125.1 Acutalibacteraceae bacterium | reverse complement strand
CCTCGCTTTTGCTTCCTGCTCCGCAGAGAATGCTCATGGATTGTGTTCTTGCAACAGGCAAGCCCGTGATTCTGCTGAATATGACCGGCAGTGCCATGGATCTTCGTGTCGCTGACGAAAAAGCAGATGCGGTTGTGCAGTGCTGGTATCCGGGTGCCCGTGGCGGTAAGGATATTGCAGAGCTGCTCTTCGGTGAGTTTGCCCCCTCCGGCAAGCTGCCTCTGACCTTCTATGAATCTACTGATGATCTGCCTGATTTCTGTGATTATTCCATGAAGAACCGCACCTATCGTTATTTTGAAGGCACTCCGCTGTATCCCTTCGGTTTCGGTCTGACCTATGGTGATTGCTATGCACAGAGTGTTGCAATCGAAAAGAATGCCGATGCAGACGGCAATTTTGACGGTGCAACCGTGAAAATCAAGGTCAGAAATGACGGTAAAAGTGCAGATGATGTTCTGCAGCTTTATATCAAGGACGAAACTTCTGCTTTTGCTGTGTGTAACTACAGCCTTTGCGGCTTCAAGCGTGTTTTCCTTGCCGAAAACGAAGAAAAGGAAATTGAAATCGTTCTCAATAAACGTGCATTCACAAGCGTTGACGAGAACGGTAACCGTGATGTGTTCGGCAGCAGATTTACTGTTTTTGCTGCATTCTCGCAGCCCGATGCACGCAGCGAAGCACTTACAGGGCATAAGGCAGTCAACGCAGAAATCTTAATATAAAAAGTATATATTATTTTGCTGAATAAAGGAGAAAAGGAGAATAATCGTGAAAAAAATTAAAGTCGGTATTGCCGGAACAAGAGGAATTTCCATGCTGATGGGACTCAATTCCATTGAGGATGTTGAAATCACCGCTGCTTGCGACATTGATGAAGACCATCTCAATAGGCTTGCAAAGGAAACGGGTGTTCAGAAAACCTATCGTGTGTTTGAGGATATGCTTGAATCGGATATTGATGCGGTTCTCATTTCCACCCCCATGCAGTGTCATGTGCCACAGACCATTGCCGCCTTGGAGGCAGGCAAGCATGTTATGAGCGAGGTAACCGCAGGCGTCAGCATGGATGAGCTGTGGTGGCTTTGCGAAACGGTTGAAAAATACAAAAAGATTTACATGTTTGCCGAAAACTATATCTATGCTCCCAAGGTGCAGATTGTCAAGAATATGGTAAAGGCCGGTGTGTTCGGTGATCCTTACTATGCCGAAGGTATGTATATGCACAACATCGGCGATCTTTTTGTTTATCCCAACGGAAAAACCTCATGGCGCTCCTATTGGCAGTGCGGCATCCGTGGTAACTTCTATCCGACCCACAGCTTAGGCCCCACCATGCAGTGGTTCCCCGATGACCGCGTTGTTGAAATTTCCACCTTCTCGCCCGGTATCTACAATGATATCGGACTCAAGCAGGACAGCGGAACCACAACCATGTGCCGCACCGAAAAGGGCAAGCTCATTCAGATTCGCACAGACTGCATGTCTGCACATCCTCATAATATGGACTCCTATTATCTCCAGGGTACCAAGGGTGCCTTCCGTTCCAAGGCACACGGCGATGATATTGACCGTATTTCTCTCATCGGTGAAGGCAGCCCCATCCAAAATATGAAGTGGAAGAACATTTCCGAATTCACGGACTATCTTCCCGAACGCTATAAGACTGCAACTGAAGAACAGAAAAAGGCAGGCCATGACGGCGGCGACTTCTTCATTGTTGAAGACTTTATCAATGCCGTGCGTGATAATAAACAGCCCGAGCTCGATGTTTATAAGGCATGTGAATGGACTGCAGTCGGTCTGTTGTCCGGTATGTCCGTTGCCAACAATGGCCGTCATATCGAGGTGCCGCATTTCAGACCCAACACCCCTGTTAACGAAAAAATCATCAAGCTGTAAAAGGAATTTTACTTATGAACGAAGTCATCCGACAACTGCATGAACGCAAGAGTGTGCGTGCGTTTACTGAGCAGAAAATCTCACCCGAAATAAAAAAGGAGATTCTGCTTGCTGCCTGTGCTGCACCTACGGCAGGCAATCAGCAGATGTATACTATTCTTGATATTACGGATAAGCCTCTGCAAAAGGAGCTGTCCGTTTCCTGCGACAATCAGCCCTTTATTGCCGACGCACAGCTTGTGCTGATTTTCTGTGCCGATTTCAAAAAGTGGTATGATCTGTATTCGCTTGCAGGCTGCAAGCCCCGTGCGCTTGGTGTCGGTGACTTTACATTGAGTATGCAGGATGCTGTCATTGCTGCGCAGAATGCCGTAACGGCTGCCCACAGCTTCGGTTTGGGCAGCTGCTACATCGGTGATATTATGGAAAACTGTGAGCTGCATCGAAAAATGCTGCAGCTTCCCGAATATGTTTTCCCGGCTGCAATGGTTGTGTTCGGCTATCCCACAAAGCAACAACAGGATCGCGAAAAGCCTGCCCGTTGTGAGCTTGCGCACATTGTGCATGAAAACACATACCGCACCATGGAAAAAGACGAATTGTTTGCTATGTTCGATTACAAAAAGGGTGTGCTGCCCTTTGAGGAATGGTGTCGCAGGTTCTGTGATCGCAAGCATAATTCCGATTTTTCCGTTGAAATGAGCCGTTCGGTTGCTGCCTATCTCAAGGATTTTGAAAAAGGGGAATGACGGCATGATTTATAGATTGCAGGACCCGTCTGTTGCCGCACATTTATTTGACGGCTGCTCGGATACCTGTATCCTGTCTGCCTTGCAGGGAGTGATGGGCGAAATTTACGCAGATGATGTGAAAAATCCCTCATGTGCTATGGCAGTGATGAATGTTTTTGTGTTTTTTGCAGGGGAGCCGAGCCGTGAAATGGCGGCTTTTAAGCCGCATTCCTTCAATGGCGATTTTGCAATTTTTGTTCCGCAGAATGCTGCATGGCAAGCCTGCATTGAAACCGTTTGGGGTGAAAAAGCAGAAAAATTTTCCCGTTTTGCCATCCGAAAGGATCCCGATTTTGACACCGAAAAGCTGCTTGCATTCACAAAAAGCATCCCTGCGACGGTCAGTCTGCGGCTGATTGATGAACAATTATATCATCAATGCCTGCAAAACGAATGGTCAAGGGATTTTGTTTGTAATTACCCCGATTTTAATACTTTTTCAAAAATCGGACTTGGTGTTGTTGCCGTAGAACACGGTGAAATCATTGCAGGTGCCTCGTCCTTTTCGTCCTATGACGGCGGTATTGAAATTGAAATCGTTACCCACGAAAGCCACCGTCAGAAGGGGCTTGCAACGGCCTGCGGTGCAGCCTTGATCATTGAGTGCCTGAACAGAAATCTTTACCCGAACTGGGATGCAGCAACCCGCATTTCTGTGGCTTTGTCTGAAAAATTAGGCTACCGCTTCAGCCACGAATATACGGCCTGCAGAATCAATGGCTATGTGTAAAACGTACAAAAATGTAAATCTGCTTTTGTGTAAATCGCAGATTTACATTTTTTTCTTTTTTCGCTATAATATTATCATCTATTAAAAAAAGGAGAGTTATTATGAAACTTTTCTCTGCTAAGTTCAAAAAATCCGTTGTGACTGTGTTGGCACTCAGCCTTGTGCTGACCTGCAGCCTGTCCATTGCTTCGGCAGCAGGCGAGGTTGATTACGCAATCACGAATCCTTATGCAAATGTAAACTGGGATGCAGTCATTCAGTACAAAGCTGACCTGCATTGTCACACCAATGCATCCGACGGCAGCAACACACTTGTTGAAATGGTTGAGCGCCACTATGAGCTCGGCTTTGATGCAATGGCTGTTACTGACCATGGCACAATTGACTACAACTGGACCGACGGTCATGTGGATCCCGACATCAAAATTGCACTCGGCATCAAGGAAGGCGCATTCACTCCCATTGTTGCGCTGAAGGCAGAGGGCACTGCAGCCAATGGCAAAGCCTACACCCTGACAGACACAGAAGACGGCAACACCTATTATGCCCAGGCTGACGGTAAGCCCATGATGCGTGTTCCGTTTGGCAACGAGCACAACGCAGCATCCTTCAATAACTGCCATGTCAATTCCTGGTTTGCTGATTGGGGCGACGGCATGCTTGCAGGCACCAGTGATTATGTGACAGCGCTCTCCGGTGTTGCCGGTGCAGGTGGTGTTTCTGTTATCAATCACCCCGGCGAATATTCCAATGCCCGTGATGAAATCTATGCAGCTGATGCTTACAACACCGACACCATTCACTATAATTACATCGTAGACAAGTTTGAAAACCTGCTTGCCGATTATCCCAATTGCATCGGTATTGATATCAACTCCAAGGGCGACTCCAGAACCCGTTTCGACCGTAAGCTGTGGGATATCATGCTGACTGACCTCATTCCGCAGGGCAGAACCGTTTATGCAATTGCAACAAGTGATGCACACAATCTTGACATTGTTGATTCCGGCTTCAGCATTCATCTTCTTGAGGAGCTGACAAGCGATGCAATCAGAGCATCCCTTGAAAACGGCGAAATGTTTGCAGCCAGCAAATATGTCGGCAACGCAGATGAGCTTGCAGGCTATGCTGCAGCCCTTCTTGCAGACGACGATGCAGATAAGCAGGCTTTCGGCGCTCAGCTGCAGGCAATTGCAGATGCAATCTATGCAGAAAATGCAAACGGTGACGAAGGCACAGGCAACAAGTTCCGTGCAGACAATGAAATCGCAGGTCCGCAGGTTGACAGCATCATCGTTGATGACGAAGCCGATGTCATTTCAATCGATTGTGACAATGCAATGCTCATTTCCTGGGTTTCCGACGGCAAGGTCGTTGCAACAGGCAATGAAGTTGACCTTGATGAACTTGACGGTCTCGGCAGCTACATCCGTGCTGAAATCATCAATGAAGGCGGTATTGTTTATACACAGGCTTTTGTTCTCGATTACGAGGGTGCACCCGAGGGTGAATTCAATGCATTCTTCTTCGACTTCGGCACACCGATCGGCAAATTTATTCAGTTCATCCTTGAAGCCATCACCAGCCTTCCCATTTTTGATATGATCTGGATGTTTATTAAGTAAAATTTGCAGAAAAACATAAATTAGCTATTGACAAGTCATATACTTGTTGATATAATACTAGGGCTGTCATAGAACAGCGATCATCCCTTGCTCTGAGGATCATCAGGGCCAAAGTCCAAAAGGAGGTGCAGATATGTCAAACTACGAAACCGTAATGGTATTCTCCCTGAAAGAGGGCGAAGAAAAAGCAAAGGGTCTTGTAGAAAAGTTCCAGGCACTCATCGAAGCCAACGGTACTCTTGACAGTGTCGATGAATGGGGTCAGCGCAGACTTGCTTACGCCATCAATTACGAGACTGAAGGCTACTATGTGCTCTACAACTTCTCTACTGACGTTGCTTTCCCGGCTGAACTCGATCGTGTCGCAAACATCACCGACGGCGTTCTCCGCACAATGATCATTGCTAAATAAGGAGTGTAACTAACATGCTCAACTGTGCAATCATCATGGGTCGTCTGACTGCAGACCCCGAACTTCGCACAACCGCTACCGGCTTGTCCGTAACCACATTCACTGTGGCAATTGACCGCGGTTTTGCAAAAAGCGGTGAAGACAGACAGACCGACTTTCTCAACGTCGTTGCATGGCGCCAGACTGCTGAATTCGTCAGCAAGTATTTCCAGAAGGGCTCCATGATTGCCGTGCAGGGTTCTATCCAGACACGCAATTATGAAGACAAGAACGGAAACAAGCGCACCGCAACCGAAATCGTTGCGAATAATGTCAGCTTTTGCGGCTCCAAAGCCGAAAGCGGAACAACCGGCGGTCGTACCGGTGCTCCCGCAGCCTATCAGAACGCAGGCAGTGAAGACTTCAGCGAACTCGCAGGTGAAGACGACCTTCCGTTCTGAGTCAAATCTATTAAGGAGGATTAACCAATGGCATTCGAAAAGAGTGATAGAGGTGACCGTCGTCCCAACAACAGAAAGGGCCGTAAAAAGGTTTGCACTTTCTGTGTAGAAAAGGACGCTGTTATCGATTATAAGGATACTGCTAAGCTTCGCCGCTTCATTTCCGAAAGAGCGAAGATTCTGCCCCGCAGAGTGACCGGCACTTGTGCTGCTCATCAGAGAGAGCTGACCATCGCTATCAAGCGTGCTCGTCAGATTGCTCTTCTGCCCTACACTGCAGAATAAGTAAAACAAGAATCAACCGCAGGTCGAAAGACTTGCGGTTTTTTTGTTGACTTAATTGTCAATCGGATGTAAAATATTTTTACAAAAAAAAGAGGGTGATTATCTGTGTCAAAAAGAATATTATTTGCATTTTTCATGCTTTTGGTTTTCATGCTGTTTGCTTCTTGCGGTGAAAAGCAATATGATCTCCCGATAGATTTTACTGTTGTGCAGAAAACTGATGTTTTTGTGCATGCCGAAGAAGAGGGAAAAATTGTAAGCGAATATCCGACTATCATTCGCTTACAGCATCAAAAAAATGAACAGGACAACGGAAAATTGCTGGTTGCTTTTGAAAAGTGGGGTAGCACCTATCCTGTTTACGAAAGCAATGACGATGCTGCTTCCTGGCAATATGTATGCACGGTCAAAGATACCCTGAATGAAAACTTTTGGAATGAATGGATGCCTTTTTTATATGAACTTCCTTCCGATATCGGTGCATTTGAAAAAGGAACGATTCTTCTCGGCGGCACTTCCGTATACGGGGAAGGTGTCACCGACAGCACAATCACCTTGTATGCAAGCTCGGATGCAGGAAAAACATTTACCGCTTTCTGCAATGTGGACAAAGCAGGCGGAACGGACTGGGGCGTGTGGGAGCCTTTTCTGATTTACGAGGAAGCAACCGGCAGACTTTTCTGCTTCTATTCCGACGACTCCGATCCCGAACATTCGCAGAAACTTGTTTATAAATATACGACCGATCTTGTTTCCTGGAGCGAAAAGTTCGAATGTGTTGCCTGCGAAGACAGCAACCTGCGTCCCGGGATGGTATCGCTCACCAAAATGGGCAACGGGGAATATTTTATGGTTTATGAAATGGTCGGCATAGACGGCAATCCGATTTATTGCAAAACATCAACCTCATTGGATGACTGGGGAGATGTTGCCGATTACGGACAAATCGTATCGGCAGACGGAAAAACCTTCGGTTCCTCCCCGTATGTCGCATGGACTGCTGCAGGCGGAGATTGCGGAACACTGGTTGTGGTCGGCAAGCATCCCATAGCAGGGGAGAGCAAAACGGGAACGGATATGTTTCTGAGCTTTGATTACGGCAAAACCTTTATTCCCGTTGCCAATCCGATCCCGTATAGCCTGAATCCGTATGAGCGTTGTTCTTACAGCCCGTCGTGGTTTTTTGCGTCTGACGGAACAACCCTTTATTATGCAAACAATCCGCCTTGCTACGATGAATCCTATAAAATCACGGTTGCAAAAATCAAAATCGCAGAAAAAGTTGACTGATATCTTTTTTTTCAGGGCATACTCTCGGCAGAGAGGTGCTTAAAATGAACAACAATAAAAAGAAAAAAGAATATGCCGACATGACCAAAGCCGCTTCGCCGAATTCGCCGTGTGCAGTAAATTGCCTGAAAGCCTTTTTAATCGGCGGAACGGTCTGCACCATCGGTGAAGCGCTCAAAACGGTCTATGCTCTTAAAATCGAAGACGAAAAAACAGTCGGCACCCTCGTGTCATTCACATTGATTGTTTTTGCCGCCATATTGACGGGAATCGGCGTGTTTGATAAGATTGCAAAGCACGCAGGCGCCGGCACGCTTGTCCCCATCACGGGCTTTGCCAACGCCGTTGTGTCACCTGCTCTCGAATTCAAAACAGAAGGGCACATTCTGGGTACTGCTGTCAATATGTTCTCCATCGCAGGACCCGTTATTGTCTTCGGCACTGCCGCCGCAACACTGTATGGGATTATTTATTGGATAACAACCTTGCT
Source organism: Acutalibacteraceae bacterium (assembly GCA_045659125.1). GTDB lineage: Bacteria > Bacillota > Clostridia > Oscillospirales > Acutalibacteraceae > RUG806. The sequence goes on along the minus strand of JAZOWJ010000007.1, from coordinate 2,340 downwards.
TTAAAGTAAAAGGCCTGACCAAAATCGGTCAAGCCTTTTGTTCTTTTTTGTCGAATGTATGAATCCAATCCGCTTTGAGGAAATAAATGAGGAAAACAATACTGCTCAAAGTCCATGTGATCGGATAGGCCCATGAAACGGTAGTCAGTTCGTTAATAAACTTCAAAGCAACCGTAATGTAGCTGACTCTGAAAACACACCAACAGGCAAGCATCGTAATCATCGGAACGGTCGGCTTGCCGGCACCTCGCATGACACCTGCAATGCAATGCGAAAACGCAAGCAGACAATAGAACAGGCAGATGGTGCGCATATGCTGTGTTCCGAATGTAAGTGATTCTGCCGAATCCGTAAACATACCGATGAGCTTCGGTGCAAAGATGTAAGACAATCCGCCGATGATTTCAGCAAGTACACAACTGCACACGACACCGAATGCAACGCCTTTTTTGACACGTTCATGTTGTCTTGCGCCGAGATTCTGCCCGACAAAGGTGGAAAGTGCCTGTGTGAAGCAGGTAACGGGCAGAAATGCAAAGCCCTCTAATTTGGAATAAGAGCCGCAGCCTGCCATGGCAGCCTTTCCAAAGCTGTTGATGTTGGTCTGCACCACCACATTGGCAACGGCAATCACACTGTTCTGCACACCCGATGGCAGACCGTAACGGATGATCTCCCTGAGGCTGACCTTGTCAAAACGAATCTCACGCATACGCACTTTGTAAGGCGCATCAATACGCAGCAAATGTACCAAACATAGTACAGCGCTGACCCCTTGCGAAATGGTGGTTGCAACAGCCGCAGATCCGACACCGAAGCCAAGCACGGCAACAAACAGCATGTCGAGTGCAATGTTGAGAAAGGTCGAAAAAATCAGATAATACAAAGGGTGTCTGCTGTCACCGACTGCATGCAGAATGCCTACAAAAATGTTGTACATCACAACAAAAATTGCACCGAGGAAGTAATAACGGAAATAGGCAACGGATTCGGGAAAGACCTCTTCGGGGGTGCCCATCCAACGAAGAATAACAGGTGTCAGCCCGATGCCTGCCACCGTCAGAAAAACGCCGACCGCAAGTCCGAATGCAATGGCAGTGTGAATGGACTTTCGCATGGTATCGTATTCTTTTGCGCCGAACCAACGGGCAATCACGATGCCGGCACCCATGGCAACACCGTTGAAAAAGCTGACCATCATAAAAATCAGACTGCCCGACGAGCTGACCGCTGCCAGCGCATTGTCACCTATGTAATTGCCGACACACCATGCGTCAAATGTGTTGTAAAGCTGCTGAAATACATTGCCTAAAAACACAGGAAAGGCAAACAACAGCATGGACTTCCAGATTGACCCCTCGGTCAGGGAAGTGTGGTCAGAGTGCAAGATAAATCACTCCTTTGAAAATAAAAATGCTGATATTCCGGCTTCTTTGCAATCACCGTAAATGCGGATTGAAACCGTATGCACACCGAAAACGGGTGCATGCTTCATCTGATATTGTGAATATAATTCACATTTATTGATTTTTAATGCGGTAAGATAATTGTCATCGATATAAACTTCCGCCCTGCAATCGCAGTCGGCAGACATTATAATTCCAAAGGTATCTTCGCCGTCAAATGCAAGATATCGGTAAGTCACACTGTCACCCGAGCGTGATGCTCGGATTGCAAGCCCGTCCATTGCTTTGTCATCTGAATCGATGTAAGCCGTACCGCTCATTTCGCAGGCTCTGTGTGCTGCTAACGGCAGGTTCGCACGAACGGCGTCTGTGCCGACGGAGGTGGTCATTTTCACTTCGTCAATGCTGCCGTCAGCGTTTATCGTGATCGGCTCCATGCAAACATGACGCGAGCATTGCGAGCAATGTGTGGAGCGATGATAGAAAATATACCACTGTCCGTTGAAGCATTCGAGCGAGCCGTGGTTGTTCCATGTTTCGGGGTCGCAGCCGAAGTTGTCGATGATAATGCCCTTGTATTCAAATCCCGTCATCGGGTTGTCAGAAACTGCATACCCGAGGGAGGTGGCTCTGCCGCCGTGCCGATGGGTGTCGGTGAACAGATAATAATATTTTCCGTTGATTTTTCTGACTGAGCTGCCCTCGTGAAATTCATGCTCGGCAACACTTAACGGCTGTGTGATGGTGGAAGTCGGAGGCCAAGCGGTCTTAGGAAGACAAGGGTCTCTTACAACTCCTTGGCTCACAGAACGACATGGCTACGATCCGACTTGGGTGTCGGTGAACAGATAATAATATTTTCCGTTGATTTTTCTGACTGAGCTGCCCTCGTGAAATTCATGCTCGGCAACACTTAACGGCTGTGTGATGGTGG
>JAZOWJ010000006.1:0-10219 GCA_045659125.1 Acutalibacteraceae bacterium | reverse complement strand
CCTTTGTGCAAAGCTCCTGCCGCCTGAACTCCTCTCTTTGCTCACGGTGCATGGCGGCGGCAAAGGGAATCGGCTGCACACTCGCCTTGTTGACCTGCCCGAGCACAGCATCCGACAAAATAACGGCTCTGCAGATGCTTTCCTTGCCGTAGCGGTCACGGATTTTTTCTGCCGTGACCTCCAGCACCTGCTTATTTTGTATGCGTCTTTCTTCCGTAAAAAGGCTCATCTGCATTGTTTTCGGAGCAGGCACAAGGTTGATGCCGCGGATACCGATGCTGCGAAGCGGTGTCTGAAAATTCCAATGCGCATTGAGCAATGCAAGCCCTGCGTTGCAGATTTCATACGACGTGACGACGGGACGATCAAACTGCTTCTGCCGTTCAAGGGTAAAAAGATTGGTATCGCGAAGATGAATCTGCACCCCCGTGCAGGCAAGCCCGTAGGTACGCAATCGCTTGGCCACCGTATCCGAAAGGCTGTAAAGCACAAGCCGTGCATCCTGCAGATTGCGCAGATCCCTTGGCGGTGTGGTGGAATTGCCGACGGACTTGATCGGCTCAGCCTCGTAATATTTTTTAACAGGTGCACTGTCCAGACCGCTGGCAGCATAAAAAAGCGCAATGCCGTTTTTGCCGAGTGCATTGTGCATATGCTGCAGACCGCTTTGGGCAATGTCACCGATGGTGTAAATGCCGCCGTTATGCAGCCTTCTTGTGGTGGCTGGGCCGACAAAAAGCAGATCCGACACGGGGCACGGCCATACGATATCGCGGTAGTTTTCTTCGGTGATAACCGTTACGGCATCGGGCTTTTTGTAGTCACTGCCGAATTTGGCAAACACCTTATTCCACGATACCCCCACCGAAACGGTGATATCCAGCTCCGTTTTAATGCGGTTGCGGATGATGTGGGCAATTTTCTCACCGTCGCCGAACAAATGCCGGCTCCCCGTAACATCCAGCCAGCATTCATCGGGACCGAAGGATTCCACCATATCCGAATACTGCAGATAAATGGAGCGTGCCTTGTCGCAATATTCCTTATACAATTCAAAATGCGGCGGCACCACCACAAGGTGCGGGCATTTCTGCTGTGCCTGCCAGATGGCCTCCCCCGTTTTGACCCCCATCTTTTTTGCTTCTTCGTTTTTTGCAAGAATAATGCCGTGGCGCAGCTCCTTTTCGCCACCGACCGCAAGCGGCACACCCCTGTATTCGGGATGCACGGCACATTCCACGGACGCATAACAGCTGTTGAGGTCTGCATGCAGAATGGTTCGCATCAAATTTCACTCCCATTTTATCGAACAAATGTTCTTACAGAAGGCATTTTAGCAAACATTTGTTCGTTTGTAAAGAGGAAATTTTTACCTGAATCGGACAAGGGTAAAGAATAGGACGGTGTTGCAACAAAAAAAGGACGGGTTCCCGTCCTTTTCGTGTTATTCAAACTCCGTGCAATCCGCACAGGCGACCCATTTGTCATTTTCTTTGTGGCAGATGACCGTAAACCGCTGTTCGCCAACCATCATTCTGACCTCTGCCTCATCCGCATCTGCGGTAAAACCTGTAATCTGCACCGCCTCCTCCTGTATCTGCAAGCGACGTCCTGCTTCGCTGTTGATCAGATACGCGATTGCCGCATCACGGAACGGAGCACTGTCGGCAATGGAGCGGATCACAAAAAACATACTGAACAGAAAAACCATCACCACAACGAACCAGACAACCTTGAATTCTATTTTTCTTTTATCTTTTTTTGTATTACCGTACAAAAGCGGCGAAGCAGCAGGAGCATATTCCGAATGTACAAAATCGTCTAACTGACTCTGAAACACAACACAGGTTCCGGTTATGCGATCTCCCAATCCTTCCCCTGTTGCATAAATCAGAATATCATCAAGCAGAAACAAAAAGAAAAAAATATTTCGCAGAATCAGTTGCTTATTGGAGGCCTTCTCCCCCGTTTTGCGGTCAATGACCACCAACCCTTGTTTTTTATAACCAAAACTGCGCCCCTTTCCGATCACATCACGGAAAACAAACAGAGATAACACAATCAGTATGACTGTCGGAGCCAACAGTGCAACCGCCAGAACGGGAAACATCTGCTGTACATCCTGCAGGTCTGCAACAAAGTTTGCACGCAATATAATGAGCAACAAAAAAGCAAGAAACGGAAGCAACGAAAGTGCCCAATCTGTCATGTCGGCTTTGCTTCTTCGATGGCGCACACCGGGGGTGAGAAACAAATCAATGTTGTCTGCAAATTCCTTTTGGCGTCTTTGTCTGCGTTCTTCTTCACTTTCCTGTTCGGGTTCAAGTTCTCCGTTCATCAGCTCCTGTGCGCTGACACCGAGAATCTCTGCAAGTGTGAACAGGGTTTCAATGCGGGGTTTGCTTTCGCCGTTTTCCCATTTGGAAACAGCCGCAGGGGTAACGGAAAGCTGCTGTGCAAGCTCTGCCTGGGTCATGCCTTTCTGCTCACGCAGCATACACAAAAAATTGCCGAATTTGTAATCATTCATCTTTTCACACCCTCCTCCTCGGTTTTACAAAACACGGCTTCCTGTTGCCGAGTATAGCACAAGAAGCCGTGTTTTTGCAAGAATTTCGGTGTTGAATTTCAGTTGATATTGCGAAAGTCAAACACTTTTTGTTTATTTTGTTTAATTATCTGTGCAGATTCTTGATTTCCTCAATCGGGCCTGCAAAATCGTCGTTGACATTGGGCTGTTTCTTTTTGCCGTTGACGAAGCCGTTGAAAACCATGCCCTTGCGGTCGGTGGACATCTGGAATTTGGAAATGGTGCGCACAAGCAGTGTCTTTTCGTCTTCGTTGGTAAGATATACGCAATCACTGAGCATGACCTTGACTTTGGCACCTGCCTTGGCAGTGACGGTGACACAGATGCCCTTACCGCACTTGGAAACAACATTCTTTGCGCGTTTGCCGTCTACGGTGACAATGCAATCCGCGCTGACAACATCCTTGAACATAAAGTTGTAGGTTCGCTGTGCGGGGATAATGCTGTCCTCACCCTCTGCCTTTTCGGCAAGGAAGGTAAGCTTGTTGCCGTCCTCGCTGACGGTGAATGCGGTTTTGAAGAAAGCACCGTTCTTGTAGTTGAGGGTTTCGCCGTCATCCTCATACATCGTGAAGGTGTTGTTGCCGCGGTAGATAAGAATATCCATTTCGGCAGGGTTGGTGCAATCGTTTTCGGTATCGTTGGTGCTCATGGGGATGATGGCACCCTCCTTGGCAAGCACGGGAATGGTGTCGATATCACGATACATCTTCACAAAACGGTTGCCGCTGTAAATGCGGTCGGTGAAAATATCGGTGTAGCGACCCTTGGGAATCCACACATTGACACCTGCAAGGTTGGTCTTGTCGGCGGTGTGCTCGGTGATGGGAGCAACAATGATTTCGGTGCCGAAGAAGAATTCATTTTTGCAGTTGTAGGCGTTTTCATCGGCGGGATAGGCATAGTACATCGGCTCGCAGATGGCTCTGCAATCGTTGTGGGTGCGGTAGTTCATGGTGTAGATATAGGGAAGCAGCTTATGACGCAGGCGCAATGCGTTTGTTGCGGCATTGGCGGCAGGGCCGCTGTAGTTCCACGGCTCCTTGCCTGCGAATTCGTTGTTGGTGGAGTGCAATCTCATAATCGGGCTGAACACACCCAGCTGCACCCAACGAACATAAAGCTCATCGTCCTTTTTGCCCATGCAGTGACCGCCGATATCATGGCTCCACCACGGATAAGCGATATTGGAAGCGGTGGCGGTAAAGCCCGGCTGGAAGTCAAGGCTCTTCCATGTCTGTGTGGTGTCACCGCTGAAGCCGAGCGGATAGCGCTGGCTGCCTGCACCGCAGAAGCGGGACAGAATCAGCGGACGGTTGCCGTGCTTGGCATTGTCGAGGAAATGATAGTGGTTGAGTGCCCACAGCGGGTCAAGCCCCTTGACAGCGGTGTTCTTGCCCTGCTGCCAGTCGATCCACCAGAAATCGACACCCTTTTCCTCAAAGGGACGGTGCAGAATATCGAAATAATTTTCAATGAAGCGCTTGTTGGTAATATCGAATTCGACCGCTTTTTTGCTTGCAGGGTCAATGTCCATGGCCTTTGCCATGTCTTCATACTGATTTTCAAACCAACGCACACCCATGGACGGATGAATGTTAAAGGTGACACGGTAGCCGTCATCCTTGAGTTTTTTCAGGAATGCATCGGGATCGGGGAACAGCTCGGTGTTGAAACTGTAGCCTGTCCAGCCTGTGGACCACACGTCATAGACATATTCCATGAAGTTGCGATGGAAGCCGGGCTTGTGGCTGTCCTTACCGAATTTCTTTTTGATATTGACCCAATGCCAGTCCATATCAACCGTTGCAACGGTAACAGGAATCTGCTCCTCCTTGAAACGGTCCATAAGCGACAGATATTCATCCTGTGTGTATGCCTTGTAGCGGCTCCACCAGTTGGAAAGTGCATAACGCGGAATCAGCGGCACATTGCCTGTCAGCTTGTAAAGGTCGGTAGTAGCACCGATGTAATCGTTGCCGTAAGCGAAATAATAAACATCGCTTTCCTTGTTGTCACGGGGCAGAATGGTTCCGTCTTCCTTCATCACAAGGGTGGTGCTGTCATCAAGCAGTGCAACACCGTTTCTCGAGCACACACCGTCGGTGAGGGTGATGATGCCTGCGGTGATGTCGAGGGTACGGCAGGTGCCCTTGAGGTTACCCTTGTTGAAATCGCGGACAATTTTTCCGCCTGCAAGGGTGATATACTGCATCTTGCGTGCCTTCATCGAATAAACGAAGGTGACTTTTGCGGTGCGGATCTGCACGGTGTCGGCAATTTCAAAAACCTTGACCGTGGGGTCGGCAAAATCACGATGCCATACGCTCTGTGTGGCCTCGTCACAGAATTTGCCGTCCTGCTGCACCTCCACACGAAGCATGCAGTCGGTAATGACGGAAAATCTTGTGTTGCCCTTGACGAAAACATTTTTTTCGGGGCAAAGCGGGGTTGCATCAATTTTGAATCTCTGTGCAAAGGTGTCCATTTTATATTCTCCTGAATGTTTATTTTACAGCTGTGTGCTCAGAATGCCGTGGTTTCTTTTTTATATACATATTATCATAATAAACGGGCGGTTGCAAGAAGAGAAATTATTTCCGTTTTTTGCATTTTTTTGTGCATTGTCGGCAAAACTATCGGAGAAAATGCTTTCACGGAGGAACACAAGGTGCAGAACAAAAAAGATGAACACGGCCTGCTGTCGGTTGCCGATTTAAAAAAACAGTTGCATGAGGACGGTCTTTGCCTGCGAAGGGCTGCAAAAAAAGCCGCTTCGGCTCAAACACCCGACACGGCACAGCACTGGCTTGCCGACAATTACCATCTGCTGGAAGCGGTACGAAATGACGGTCTGCACGCACTCAGCAGCTCCGATTTGCCGCCGTTTGCAAAACCTGTTAAAAATGCGCAAATCGGCTCGGCAGGACATCTGTTTTTGCGTTGTCTTTCGCTTTGCACAGACGGCAAGCTGCCTGCACAAAAGGACATCACTGCGTTTTTCGCAAAGCATACCCTGTGCACGGCTGCCTGCATTTTATTGCCTGCCGTGCTGCGATGTGCACTTTTGCACACGGCTGCCAATGCCGTGCGATGCGCACAGCAAGAGGTGCTTGCAGACAGCATCCGCTCTCTTCTGCAATTGCGTTGCTTTGATTTTGAAGCCTTGCAGGCACAAATCAGCCCCGTTGAACAGGTGCTCAGGCAGGATCCTGCCGCCGTTTATGCAAATATGGACAGCACAACCAAGGCCATTTACCGCAAGCAGATCACCCTGCTTGCCCTTCGGGAGAATAAGGACGAGGAAAGCACGGCGCTTGCCGTTCTCAACCGTGCAAGGGAAGAAAACAGGCACATCGGCTTTTTCCTTGATTTCAAAGAAAATAGCAATCGAAAAGCGGTTCTTTTCACTGCCGCACAAGTGGTTTTTGCTGTTTTGTTCAGTATTCTTACGGCATGGCGGCTGCAGACATGGTGGAGCATTCCGTTTACCATATTGCCCTTTTATGCCTGCCTGCAGCCTGTTTTTGACCGATTTGCGAATGTATTTTTCAAGCAGAAGCCGTTGTTTTCCATGCAGCCGCAACGCGAAATCAAAGAAGATGACCGCACACTGCTGACCGTTTGCGGACTTTTGCCGAAAGCCGCCGATGCAATGCAAACAGAAAAGCATCTTGCCTGCCTGTATGAAGCCGAAGGCTTCGGTGCGGTGCAGGTGCTTCTTCTTGCCGACATGAGCGAGGCCGATTCTCCCGAAACGGCAAGCGATGAGGCCGATATCACCGCCATGAAGCGCAGCATTGACCGCCTGAATGACCGCTTCGGCGGTGGCTTTGCGCTGGCAATCAGACCGCGTGTGTTCTCCCCCACGCAACAGAAATATGCAGGCAAGGAACGAAAGCGCGGTGCACTGCTTGCCTTGTGCACACTGCTGACAGACAACGGTGACGGAGGCTTCTGCGTTCTGCACGGCGATACAAAAGGCTTAAGAAACACAAAATACATCTTCACGCTCGACAGTGACACAACGCTGTCCTTCGGCTGCCTTGCAAGACTTTGTGCGGTGGCATCACATCCGCTGAATCATCCGCAGACCGACCTTGCCAAGCGAGCCGTCACAAAAGGCTTCGGCATCCTTGTGCCCTGTGCGCAGACGGCACTGACCGAAAACGATGCATCCTTCTTCACTGCACGCATGACGGGACACGGCGGCATGGGTGCGTATACGGGCGGTGTCAGTGAACGCAACATGAGCCTGTTCGGAAAAAGTGTATTCACAGGCAAGGGGCTTATTCATGTGCAGACCTTTTATGATTTGTGTGCCGACCGCTTTCCCGAACAGCGCATTTTAAGCCACGATGTATTGGAAGGCGGTATTCTGCGCACAGGATACGAAAGCCGCGTAGCCTTTTGCGAGCATTTTCCCGATCATGAGCGCTCTTATTTTGAACGCATGCACCGTTGGCTTCGCGGTGATTGGCAGAATGCGACTTTTGTGCTGCGTCCGTTGGGACACAGCACCTTGCCTGCACACACAAGGTTTTTGCTGGCAGAAAATCTGCGCCGTGCAATGACCCCTGTTGCTGCCATGACCCTGCTTTTTCTTTCGCTGACCCAGCCCTCCCATGCACAAAGCATTTTTGCTGCAGCAGCGCTTCTTTGCACTTGTGCAGGAGAAGCCTTTGCCTTATTGCATGCAGCTTTTTCACAAGTGGCTTTTACACTGCAAAACCGGAGCACCGCCATTCATCGGGCAGGCATGCAGGAAACCGCCGCACAAATGCTTTTGCTGTGTGCCATGCTGCCGCAGACTGCAGCGGTGTGCATTTCGGCATGGGTGCAAAGTGCGTGGCGGCTGTGCGTGAGCAAAAGGAATCTGCTTGCATGGAAAACAGCAGCTCATTCGGACAAGCATGCCGCCCGACGGTATTTTTCGATGCTCTTTTTTCCCTTGCTTTCGGCATCGGCCTTGCTGTTCGGCGGTCTTGTGTGTAAGCTGAGTGCCCTTTTGTTTCTTGCCAATATTCCGTTGGCATTCGGCCTTTCACTTCCGAAGGCAGCAAGCAAAAACACACTCACCCCTGCACAAAAGGACCGCCTGCTTGCCGATTGCGCAGGCATGTGGCAGTTTTTTTCAGAGCAGGCCAACGAAGAAAATCATTTTTTACCGCCCGACAACATTCAGCTGACCCCCTTGAAAAAGGTGGCGCACCGCACCTCACCGACCAACATCGGGCTGTATCTTTGCAGTGCTCTTGCGGCCGCAGACCTTGCGCTGATTGACGCACAAAAGCTTTGTGACCGCGTGCGTCGGTGCATGGACAGCATTGAGCAACTCGAAAAGCGCAGCGGTCATCTTCTGAACTGGTACGACACAAAAAGCCTTGCGCCCTTAACGCCCTTGTATGTTTCCACCGTGGACAGCGGAAATTTTGTTTGCTGCCTGACCGCACTTCGCGAGGGCTTATGTGAATACACCGCAGCCTGTCCCGATTTACAAACGGAAATTGTCCGCATCGACAAATACCTGCAGGCAGTGGATTTCAGCCCCTTGTACGACCCGTTGCGAAGGCTCTTTTACGTCGGCATGGATGCAGAGGGTAAAAAAAGTGAATCCTGCTATGACCTTTATATGAGTGAAGCACGCATGACCTCTTATTGGTGTGTTTCGGCAGGTGTTGTGCCCGTTTCACACTGGAATGCACTCGGCAGAACACCTGTGTGCACCGCTTCCTCATTTGGCGCCATGAGCTGGACAGGAACATTTTTTGAATATTTCATGCCCTGTCTGTTTTTGCCTGTGCGACCGCATTCCTTTGCGGCTGTTTCCCTGCGGTGCTGTCTGCTGGCTCAAAAAAAATATGCCGACCGCAAAGGCATCCCGTGGGGCATTACCGAAAGCGGCTTTTATGAATTTGACCCATCTGTGAATTACAGCTACAAGGCACACGGCATAGCCGACCTTGCACTCAAGCACCGTGCAGACTGTGAGCCCGTAACAGCACCCTATGCATCCTTTCTTGCCCTGCCCTTGTTTCCCAAGGAAGCCATGCGCAATTTAAACCGCCTGCGCAATATGGACATGACAGGTCGCTACGGCTTTTTCGAGGCTGCCGATTTCACAAAAAAACGCACGGGCGGTGAAGATTACTGCGTGGTGCGCTCATACATGGCACACCATGTGGGCATGAGCCTGCTGTCAGCTGTCAATGCACTGCAGAGCAATGTGTTTGTACACCGATTTATGCGCAATTCACGCACATCCCCTGCCGCACAGCTGCTCAATGAACGCTTTGATACCCATGCAAGACCCTTGCGCAGTGTCCGCAGAAAAACAGGTCTGATGCGGCCTGTGCGTCCCGATGCAAGGGCGCTGATTGCACCGAAAAGCATCGGCATTTTTGCAAACGGTGAATGGACACTTGTGTGTGATCGCTACGGAAGGAATGTGCATCTGTTTGCATCCCATCAGCTTATGCGCACACAGCGCTTCGGAGCAGGCATCAGCGCGGCTTGCATGGAAAACGGAAAAATCATTCCCCTTGCAGGGCATCCGTCCCTGCAAAACCGCTTCACAAACGGCTGTGCCATGCAGACGGCACAGACCGATACACTTAAAATTTTCACAGCCCAGGCCGTGCATCCGCAAATCAGTGCATCACTTTTTGCAGTGCGCACGGAAAACACCGCAGGCTCACCGCAAACAGCACAGCTTTGCTTTTATCTGGAGCCCTGTCTGCAGGAGGTGTTCGGCAAGCAAGCACACCCTGCTTACGAAAAGCTGTTCATTTCCTGTTCGTATGATGCAGACGAGAAAATTTTTGTTTTCACGCGTCACACACAGGATGCAACCTTCTGCATGGCTGTCGGCCTTTGGGGGGATGCGCAGTTTACCTTTGAAACCGACCGTGAAAGGGTTCTGGATCGTGATGCAGCAGATCATTTTTGCATTACGGACAACTTCCTGCAGCTGCAGAACGGTCTTTGCGGAACAGACCGTTGCCTTGCGTTGTGCATTCCGATCAATCTGCAGAGTGCACAACGCACAGAGCACACACTCATTGTCGCAGCAGCCGAAAACGAAAAGGAGGCAGCTGCCCGTTTGCGAAGAATCCGCGCAAATCCACTGCCTGACAGCCGAAAATGTGCACGCAATCCCTTTGCAGAGGATGCCGTTTTGCTGCAGAGTGCAGAAAATCTGTGTGCATCCCTGTTTTTTGATGCAGAGCCGACCGAAGCGGTGCGCCTTGCAAGGTCGCAGAATACACAAGGCAAGGAAGCGCTTTGGAGTCTTGGCATTTCCGGTGACAAGCCGATTGCCGTGCTGGAAACCGACAGCGAGGAAAACCCGAAAATGCTTGACACCTTTGTGCGACTGCATGCAAGGCTGTGTGCCGTCGGCTTGCCGTTTGACTTTGTTTATCTGCGCGGACGGACAGGCGGTTATTCTGAATCCGCAGATGAGCTTCTGCAGCAAGCCGTGCGACGGGTAGACCTGCCGCACACGGGCGGAGCACTCTTTGCCTTACAGAAAAATTCCTTCCCCACAGAAACACTGCGCACCCTGTGCGCCTTTGCACAATTGATTTTTCCCATGGATTTTGACACAATCTGCCAACCTCAATTCCG
>JAZOWJ010000005.1:0-3680 GCA_045659125.1 Acutalibacteraceae bacterium | reverse complement strand
GGGGGTGCAAACAATTGCGGTTAATTAAGATATTTGCCGAAAAATTCCTTTGTTTCGGGAACACATATAACCTTAAACATATATTTGCCGCCATTGCCTCTAAAAACAATGTAAGTACAGCCAGCATTACTGTATCGGTAGCCGCGCACTCGAATTGAATAACCAATCAGAATTTCTGCGGTTTCAATATCGCACATCGAAAACGTTTTTTCTTTTTTGACACCGAAATAGTAATCTGTAACGAAAACCACATCGTCAACGATTTCAACAAAAGCTTTCTCCATGTCCTTTTGTGATATTGCAATTAGCATTGCAAGCACCAATACAGGAGTAAGTATCACAATGGCAGGCATAACGCTATCTATATACAAGGAACATACGACGGCCATAAAAAGAAATAATGAAATTATCAAACCAAAACTGATTGTAAGCATAATCTTAACAGACTTCTTTGTTTCGATTTTTGGTGTTCTGTTGTGGGTGTTAAACCTCATAATATCACCTCTTTATCTAAAATATAGCATATTTTCTTCTATAATTCAACGATTACCCTTATAAATCAACGATTATGGTTATATTTTAACGATTACCTGTATTTTAACGATTTGAAATAGGATAAAACTGTGAATTTACAAATTTCTCTCCCGAAAAGTTCTTTAAAAACCGATTTTGGGTATAAAATAACCGCCATTCCATTGTATCAGAATGACGGTTATTCTTTGGTGGACCTGAAGAGATTCGAACTCTCGACCTTTCGGATGCGAACCGAACGCTCTCCCAACTGAGCTACAGGCCCGGATACAATTAAATGTTAACACACTTGCTTTTATATTACAAGTGTTTTTTTGCATTTCGGCTATTTGTGTTTGATATAACAACTTTTTTATCAAATAAAAGATATTTTCTTGACAATTTAACATAAATTCAATATAATATTTAATGCAAGCGTTGTGTCGGCAGGACTAAAAAACCTGAGTTACCGCAACAAAAGCAGCACCGAACGTAGGGAAGTCTGCGAGGAGCCAACATTAACTCCGCCAGAGATGCGGTCGGTGTTTTTTATTGACATATTAACAATCCGGTATTATAATCAAATTGACATCTGACGCGGTTTGAACCATCTTGGGCAATCGGAGCCCTCTGATCGTAAACCGGTCGGATGTTTTTTTGTAATATTGACAACTACTGCCAAAAAGGTATAATCTAAAAATAGTCGATCTGTTATTTGTGGAGCCGCCGCTACGATTTTTATCGCAAGTGCGTCCGCCGACAGGTCGGCTTTTTTTGTGCAGGGGAGATTTTATAATAAATCTTTCAAAAGCGGGTTTCAGTGCGCGGCAACGCGGATAAGTCCGTTGTTTGGAACTATGAATATATTATAATACAATCAACAAGAAAAGGATTGGTGATTGTTATGAAAAAATTGCAACGAATTTTTGTGATCGGTCTTTTTGTTTATGTTCCCTGTTTTTACCGCTTCGGCAAGTCTTGTGCCTCAACCCCTGTATGCAGACAGCTATTACGACAGCTTTCAGCCTGACCGTGAGGAACGTCGCCATTACGGAGAGCTTGAAGATTACGATACCGCTGATCTTGAAGATGAACTTGAAAGAAGAAGACTTCAACAACAAAAGAAGGATGATGAGCCTTCGTGGTTTATAACAATATTAGAGATAATCGGTATTCTTATATTGGTGTTTATTGCATGTTGCATCGGTTCATCTTCCAACAAATATTGATAGCAACAATCCTTCTTGCAATATCCCCTGCTGCATGGTATAATAATTCCATATTTACAAAAACAGGAGCAGATTATGGTTATTTACTATACCGGCACGGGCAACAGTGAATACTGCGCAAAGGCGTTTGCGCAGGCGCTTGGGGATGAAGCCGTGAACAGCTTTGATGCCATAAAAGCACAGGACTTCCCTGCTTTTCACAGCGAAAAGCCGTGGATTTTCTGCACACCGACATACGCCTGGCAGTTGCCGCGATTGTTTGTACAATGGATTGAAAAATGCACATTTTCAGGATGCAAAGACGCTTACTTTGTGATGACCTGCGGTGATGACATCGGGCAAGCAGGCGTAAAAATTGCCAAGCTGTGCAAAAACAAGGGGCTGCATTACAAGGGTGTGCTCGAGGTGGTTATGCCCGAAAATTACATTGCCATGTTCAATGTGCCGAAGCCTGCCACGCAGCTGAAAATCATTGCAAACGCGCAGCCGTCCATTCAGAACGGCATTGAATGCGTGCGAATGGGAATTGATTTTCCGCCTTACAAGGCAAGCCTTGTGCAAAAGCTGAAAACACACATTGTGAATCCTGTTTTTTATGCCACCTGCGTAAAAGCCAAGGACTTTTATGCAACGGATGCATGTGTGGGTTGCGGATTATGTGAAAAGGTGTGCGTTTGCAACAACATAAAAATGCTCGACGGCAAGCCTGTTTGGAGCAACAACTGCACGCACTGCATGGCGTGCATCTGCCGTTGCCCGAAGGAAGCGATTGAATACGGCAACAAAAGCCAAGGCAAACCACGCTATGTTTGTCCGAATTAAACTCTGTATAAAATATAACAGATGCATTCAAGGATAGTTTTTTCTTGAATGCATCTGTTTTTTTGTATTACAAAACGCAGGCAGCAGCCTGAATTGTCAACAAGCTGCCCCCTGCTGTGTGAAAAAAGTCTTACCCCCGATTCCGAGGAATCGGGGGTTGTTTTGTTAATGCTTACCGCAAGGGTAATTCAGTTTACCAGTGTGCGTCACCGCAAGCGCAGTAGTGATACTTTTCAGCACCGAACAGCTTGCAGATGAACATAAGCACCTTCCAGATGAAGCGCAGCAATCTGTTGGAGGAATGACACCAGCAGGAATGAGCAGTGGTGTTGGAGCCATTGTTATCATTGTCGTTATCGCCGCCGTTGTCGATATCAACATCTCCGTCGGGAGCATAAACCACAACAACCATCAGATTTTCTGTCATGCAAGGAACGGTAAAGTAGTTATCAGCGCCAAGGGACAGTTCCTGACCATTGACAAAAATAACCATATCTTCTGCGTCATATTTGCTGTTGAGTGCAAACTGGAACTTGAATTCCTGACCGGACTTCACACTGAAGAAAGCATTTTCATTGAAGGTGTAGCCACCGACTACGAAATCACCGTAGTTGCTCTTTGTCAGGTGAACGGTATAGGTTTCGTTTGCCTTGTAAACATAAACGGGAATTGTTTTGCTGATTTCGCCATTGAGAGCAGAAACAGTAACAGTGGTTGTGCCAACCTTGAGAGCGGTTACAACACCGTTTGCATCGACAGCTGCAATGGTGGGATCAGCAGATGTCCAGGTCAGTTCAACCTGTGCATCTTCGGGAAGGATGCTTACTGCAATCTGCTTGTTGTTGCCAATTGCAAGCTTCACAGCTGCGGTATTGACGTTCACAACAACATCACCTTCGTGATACATTGCGGTCACGGTTGCATCTGCCTTGATGTTGGTGTACTTGCCATCCCAACCGGTGAATACAAAGCCTTCCTTAACGGGAGCAATGGGTGCCTTGGCTGCGGAACCGTAGAATACTGTCTGCTCGTCAAAGATTTCACCGTCAACAATGAAGGTAACCTTGTAGGTCTTCATGTAATCAGTGCTGCCGTTTTCAAGAGCATCTGCAGCAATAT
>JAZOWJ010000004.1:0-28779 GCA_045659125.1 Acutalibacteraceae bacterium | reverse complement strand
AGCTCGGTGATAGCCCAGCATCTGCCCATACCGGCGGGCAGCTGAATGAACAGCTTTGCACCTGTCTTATGGATTTCATCCATGAATTCCTTGAGTTCTTCGAACATCTTGGGGTTCTGCCACAGCCACTTGCCCCAGAAGGTATCACGCAGGCGAGCAATGCCGGGGATGATAAGACCGACATTGTTATTTGCTCTTTCAATGTAAAGCTTTGCAGCTTCCTTGTCGAAATGGCAGCCGCCGAGTTCAAACCAACCGAACAGCGAGGTGCCGCCCATGGGGCACATAACGATACGGTTCTTGATTTCTACATTACCGATTTTCCACGGGGTAAATAAAGCTTCATACTGCTTATCCATGTTAAACCACATCCTTCTCAATATTGACGGATACAAACGGCAAAAGCCCGCCTGATCCCATTCTATACTATAATAACGGAATTCGGACAGAATGTCAACTGCCCATTGTTAAATATTTAACTTTTTAATAATGCATTGTTCTGTTTCCTGTACGAGCAGATAAAACAAAAGCTGCTTGCATCGTTTTATCTTCGGTGATAAAATAAAATTACAACTTTTTTGTAACGTTTTTATATTTTTTCTGTCTTACAGGTGAAAGGACGGTGAAAATGTGACTGCATTTGAAAAACTTTTTCATGAAAACAGAGATTTCATCTTCAAATACCTGCTGAAAATGAGCCGCGATGAACTCGTCGCAGAGGAGCTGACACAGGAAACATTTTTCCGTGCTTACATGAACTACGACTCGCTTCGAAACAAGGACATGGCGGAAAGTTGGCTTTGCAGCATTGCAAAAAATGCGTATTTTTCATGGTACAACGAGCAAAAAAAGCTGCAATCTTTGGATGAAGCACAGGAATCGGCAAGCACAGACAGCACACAGCTGCTTTTTGAACAGAAAGAGCTTTCGCAGCAGGCACTGCACTGCCTGCACGAGCTGGAGGAGCCCTACAAAGAGGTTTTCATGCTGTGCATATTCGGCGGATTTTCACTCAAGGACATCAGCCTTTTGTTCGGCAAAAGCGAAAGCTGGGCTCGGGTCACGTTTTACCGTGCAAAGCAAAAACTGTCGGAAAGGATGAAACAAACGTATGGATTGTAATATCATCAGAGATTTATTGCCGTTGCATATTGATGCGTGTTGCAGCGAAGAAAGCACACGGCAGATTGAAGCGCACATTGCAGAATGTGCAGACTGCAAGGAAATTTACGAAAGCATGAAAACACCCTGTGAAACGGTCAGCACGCCTGTTGGTCCGACCGCTCTGCACCGCTTAAATAATTGGAAAGCATCCGTTTTGCAATCGGCATTGCTGTTCGGTTCGTTTTTTGTGATTGCTGTGGGGGTTTCTTTGGAAGGCAAAACGCCGTCAGGTCTTTCAAACAGCTTCTGGGCACTCAATCTGGTAGTGCCCGTTACAGGCTTCATGCTGTCGCTTGCAAATTGGTATTTTTTAAGGCTTTACAAAAACAAAAGGCTGTTTTCGGTCTGCTCGTCACTTGCAACATTCGCCTTTACGGGCTGTGCATACACATGGGCGGTGTGGCATTATGAAATGATTGACATTACCTCACTGTTTGCAGACTGCGATGCGGCATTGTTTTTCGATGTGATGCATTCTCTTTGCTTTTTGTATGGCATCGGTTTTGCACTGACGGCGGTGTTCTGTGTTTTGTCGGGTGTGCTGGCATCCCTTTATGCAAAAATGCTCGGCAAGCAGTGAGGTGGCAACATGAAAAAAGCAACACAGGCTGTTACCTGCATTATGCTTGCGTTGACGGCATTTTACCCTGCTGCAACGGCACTGACCGCCGTTTTCGGATACAAAATCACCCTTCGTTATATCCCTGTTTTTGCAATGATCCTCGCGGTGTTATCGGTCGGCACGGTCATTGCGCACCTTATACACAAACCAAAAAAGATGTTTGCACTGACTGCGGTGCTTGCCTTGGTAAGTATCGTCAATGCACTGCTGCTGATTTTTGCCTCCAACACCCTGACGGTGATTATTTGCACTCTTTTTTCCGCAATCTGCTGTTGCATTCTGCCCGCAGTGCACGCAAAACGGATTGGTATAAGAATAACGGTATTGGTTTTGTCGGTGCTGATGCTGCTTCCCTGCTGCTATTGCGGTTTTATTTTCCTGATTTTCGGCAACATCGGACAAAACACGGTGGTGCAGTCTGCCGTTTCGCCTGACGGAACACTTTGCGCCGAGGTTATAGACTGCGATCAGGGGGCACTTGGCGGCAACACCCTGGTACAAGTGCGTGAAACACATTCTTTCGATGCAGGGATTTTTGAAATCAGCAAAAAGGCGCAACGCGTTTATATGGGCGAATGGGGCGAATTCAAAAATATGAAGCTTGAATGGAAAAACGAAAAGTGCCTGCTTGTCAACAGACGCGAATATGAAATACGGTAAACGATTTATCTGCATAGCAAAAATTTCACCGCCGTGGGTCTTTGAACCTGCGGCGGTGTGTTGTTATGCTTCTTGTTTCATGACTTCCCTTGCGCCGAGCATGACGCCGAGTTTGGCAGAGTGGAAGTTAAGACCACCCTGCAGCCATACTGCATAGGGCTCACGCAGCGGTGCATCGGCGGACAGCTCGATGGAGGAGCCGTTTGTGAATGCACCTGCCGCCATGATGACCTGATTGTCATAGCCGGGCATATCCCACGGCTCGGGGGTAACAAAGGAATCGACAGGTGAACCCGACTGCAGACCGCGGCAAAAAGCGCAGAGCTTTTCGGGTGTTTCAAGACACAGCGACTGGATGATATCATGTCTTGCCTCCTGCGAGGACGGAGAAGCGGTATAACCCATTTCCTCGAACAGAGCAGCTGTGAAAACAGCGGTCTTGAGGGCTTCACCCGTTACGTGCGGTGCACTGAACAAGCCCATGAACAGCTCGCGGTTTGTGCCGAGAGTTGCACCGATTTCACGGCCTGTGCCGGGTGTGGTCATGCGGTAGGACACAAGCTCCACAAGATCTGCTTTGCCGCAGATGTAACCGCCGCAACGGGCAATACCCGCACCGGGATTTTTAATGAGAGAGCCGCCCATGAGGTCTGCGTGACGGGCAACGGGCTCGTCCTTTTCGACAAATTCGCCGTAGCAGTTATCCACAAGCACAAGGGTTTCGGGGGAAATCTCCTTGGTCAGCACCGCAATACGGTCGATTTCGTCCACACCGAGGCTTGCACGAAGCGTGTAGCCGCGGGAGCGCTGAATGTAAACACATTTCGGCTTCAGCTCTGCGACAGCCTTTGCAATGCCGTCAAAGTCAACCGTACCGTCGGGGAGAAGTGCAACCTCCTTGTAGGTGACACCGAAATCCTTGAGGGACCCCTGTCCGTCAGGTCCCTTCAGACCGATGACGGGACGGATGGTGTCATAGGGTGTGCCCGTGACAGACAGCATAATATCTCCGGGACGAAGCACACCGAACAGCATAGTGGCAAGAGTATGCGTGCCGCTTGCAAACGAGGTGCTGATGATGGCTGCCTCAGCACCGTAAATCTGTGCGCAAACACGGTCTGCAGTCTCTCTGCCTCTGTCACCGTAGCCGTAGCCGGTTGTGGCAACAAAATCCGCTTCACAGACACGGTTATCGATGAATGCACGCAGCACCTTTTGCTGATTGTATTCGGTGATTGTATCAATTTTAGCAAATTGTTCTGCACATTTTGCAAGTGCCTTATCGGCAAGCACGAGCAGCTGTGAATCAAAATCAAAAAAAGCCATAATGTACTCCTATTTGTAAAAAAATACGGAACACCCGTTTGAGTGTTCCGTAGAACCAAAGTACTTACTGAAGAGCAGCCTTTGCCTTTTCGGTGAGTGCAGTGAATGCAGCTGCATCAGCGATAGCAATTTCGGAGAGCATCTTGCGGTTGAGGGTGATGCCTGCCTTCTTGAGGCCGTTCATAAATGTGGAATAGTTCATGCCGTTTGCCTTGCAAGCAGCACTGATGCGAGCGATCCACAGGCGGCGGAAGTTTCTCTTCTTCTGCTTTCTGCCGATGTATGCATAGTTGCCGGACTTCATGACAGCCTGCTTAGCGGTCTTGAAAAGTCTTGCCTTGGAGCCGTAGTAGCCCTTAGCTGCCTTGAGGACTTTATTTCTTCTCTTGCGAGTCATGATTGCGCCTTTAATACGTGCCATTGATAATTACCTCCAATAAACCTTTCTTCTTATTTGTAAGGAATAAGACGTTTGATCTGCTTAACGTTGGTCTTATCAGCAACAGCAGTCTTGCGCAGATTTCTTTTTCTCTTGGTGGACTTCTTGTTCAGGATGTGGGACTTGTAGGCGTGAGCGCGGATGGGCTTGCCGTTCTTGGAAAGCTTAAAACGCTTCTTTGCGCCGGAGTTGGTCTTAAGTTTGGGCATTTTTATTTTCCTCCATTCATTATTTACGAGTTTGCAGGGGGTGTTTTACTTCTTTGCCGGCTTTGCGGCGAGGAACATGAGCATATTGCGTCCTTCCAGCTTTGCTTCCTTTTCAACCGTGCAAAGCTCTGCGCACATATCTGCGAAACGCTGCATAATTTCAATGCCGCGCTCGGGATGCGCCATTTCACGGCCACGGAAACGGATGGACACCTTGACCTTATTGCCTGCCTGCAGGAAGCGGCGAGCATGATTGGCCTTGGTTTCAAAGTCATGCGTGTCAATGTTCAGGGAGAGCTGAACCTCTTTGATTTCAATGATCTTCTGGTTCTTCTTTGCTTCCTTTTCCCGCTTCTGCTGCTCAAAACGGTACTTGCCGTAGTCCATGATCTTGCACACGGGCGGCTGTGCCTGGGGAGCAATTTTGACAAGGTCAAGATTTCTGTAAACAGCTGCATCAAGTGCCTGCTTGGCGCTCATGATTCCGAGCTGTTCGCCGTCGTCAGTGATAACACGGACTTCCTTGTCGCGGATTTCTTCATTGATTTGCAGTTCCTTGGTAGCGATAAATAAACACCTCCGAAAGTAAATACAAAAAAACGGACGCATAAATACGTCCGCAGCTCTCAGTAAAACAACACGCAAAATACCACACAGGGATGCTGTGATGCGGTTTGTTTTGACTATCTACCCGATGAAACGGAATCCGGCGGGTGAGAGCGGCTGACGCCGTCTGCTTGTTTTGCTCGTATAGTATAACAAACCGAATGCCGTTTGTCAAGCATTTTTTCACACTTTTTGTATTTTTTCATGCACCTGTTTTTTCATAATATTTACAGCACAAAAAAGGCGGATTTTAAAAAAGCAGCAAGCCGTTGCGTCGATATAATTTTTCAAAATGGATGTAACGAAATGCCTTGCAGTGCGTATAATAGATGAACAGGAAAAAGGCAGGTGAAAGACGATGGACAATGATTTTGAAAGCATTTACAAGGAATATTACACTCCCGTATACCGCTATCTGCTGACCTTGACGAAGGACAGCCACACGGCAGAGGAGCTTACGCAGGAAACCTTTTTCAAGGCGCTTAAAAATATTGAAAAATATGACCCTGCACAAAAAATGCTGACATGGCTTTGTGCCATCGGGAAAAATGCGTTCTTTTCACAGCAACGCAAAGCAGGCAGACAAACAGAGGTTTCCGATTCGGTTGCAGACGATGATGAACTCATTATTGACCGCATCATCGACAGTGAAACAAGCATGGAGATTCTGCAGCTGCTGCACGAATTGCCCGAGCCGTACAAGGAGGTTTTCACCTTACGGGTGCTCGGTGATTTATCCTTTCAGAAAATCGGTGCACTGTTCGGCAAGACCGAATCGTGGGCAAGAGTCACCTTTTTCCGTTCCAAAACAAAAATACAGGAGCAATTAGAAAAATGAAAAATACTGTTACCTGCGAAATTATTCAGGATCTTCTTCCGTTGTATGCGGATGATGTATGCTCGGGCAGCTCAAGAGCCTTTGTACAGGAGCATCTTTCCGTTTGCGACAGCTGCAAAAAGGTTGCCGAAAGCGGCAATCTGCCCGTTGAAATCCCCTTTTTGGCGCAAAAAAAGGCACTGCGCAGATTCAGAAGAAAGATGACAAGAAAAAACATTCTCATCGCCGTTCTTGCATTTCTTGCGAGTGCTTGCTTGATTGCAGGGGGCTGCTATGCATTGCTTATTCCGGAATTTGTGGTGCCCTACAGCGAGGATCTGCTGGATGCACACATTCCCATTGACAAAGGGATTGATGTAAATATCAACATCAATAATTACAAAAGGGTGCAGACATGGTCAATCACAGACGAGCAAAGCGGAAAAACAGACGTTTATCTGACCGTCACGCAGACACTGTTTACCCGTCTTTACACACCGCAAGACAAATCGGACTATCTGTGGCGCACCAACAATGACAGCTGTATTGATTTCCATTCGGGCACATATCATCCCTATTCCTTCGGTGCAACGGACGAGGATGTGCAGAGCATTTATTATCTTGAAATGCATCCTGATGACATCCTGACCATGACCGACGGCATTTCTTTTGACAATTACAAGACCGTAAAAATCTGGTCGGCAGAATAATTACAGGCGTTTGCGCAAAAAGTCACCGGGCTGCAGCTTATGCGGACAGGCAAGACGCAGCTTTTCCTGTACAAGCTGTGCTTCTTCCCTGCTGTTGCCCTTCATATCCGTAATCTGAGTGACCACAAAGCTTTCTCCCAGCGATGCAGGTGAAAGAATTTCAAGTGTATCCCCAACCTTGAAGCGGTTGCGCTGTTCAATCAGAATATCCGTATCCGTGGCTTCCAGCACACGGGCGGTGAACTGACAGGTTGAACGGTAAAGCCCGTCATTGTTGGGGTCTTTTGCTACATTGCCGAAGTAAAAGCCCGTATCAAACGGACGATGGCTTGCACAAAGCAGCTCATTCTCACATACCTCGAGCGGTGCAGTGCCGTCCATGGCATGGCGGTAGGCATTGACCACGGTCGCAACATAATAAGCGGTCTTCATTCTGCCTTCAATCTTAAATGAAGTTACACCTGCATCGGCAATATCCTGCAAAAAGTCAATGCATTTCATATCTGCAGAGCTGAGCACTGCAGTTGCACCTGCATCCTCAATAACAGGCAGGTACATATCGGGGCGTTTTTCTTCCACAAGATAATAATTCCAACGGCAGGGCTGTGTGCAGTCACCGCGGTTGCCTGAACGGTGGGAAATATAGGAGCTCAGCAGGCATCTGCCCGAATAGGCCATGCACATGGCGCCGTGCACAAAGGCTTCAATTTCAAGCGTATCGGGTGTTTTGTCACGCAGCACTTTAATATCATCCAGGCGCATTTCACGGCCCAGAACAACGCGTTTTGCACCCATTTTGTGCCATGTTTCGGCAGCTTTCCAGTTGACGCAGTTTGCCTGCGTGCTGACATGCAGCTCGAGCTCGGGCACTTTTTCCTTCAGCTCGGCCAGCACACCGAGGTCGGATACGATTGCAGCATCAGCCCCTGCAGCAAGCAGATTTTTGCCGTATTCCGCCAACGCATCGATTTCACCGTTTTCGGCAAAGCAGTTCACGGTGACATACATTCTTTTACCTCTTGCGTGCACATCCTGTGCTGCCTTTTGCAGCTCTTCAAAGGTAAAGCCCGCACTTTCGGCACGAAGCTGCAGCATCGGTCCGCCGAGATACACGGCATCTGCACCGAAGTGCAACGCAGTCTGCAATGCTTCGGGAGTGCCTGCAGGTGCAAGCAATTCACAGTTTTTCATATATTTCATCCTCACGACTCTCAAAAATATCCATATTATATTGTACTCAAAAAACACAGACTTGTAAAGCCCCGACAAAGAAATCCATACACACAAACCAAATAAGGCTCACATTTGTTCTTTTTGCACAAAAACGCACCGCATAATTCAGATTTACTTAATATTGTTTTTCGGATAAATTATGTTAAAATATAAATAAATTGTGAAAACAATTTTTTGCTTTTTTTTACGCAACATACAGGAGATGAAAAAATGAAGCTGTTACACCTTGCTGACCTGCATATAGGAAAGCGCCTGAATGAATTTTCCATGCTGGAAGATCAGGAATATATTCTTACCAAAATCATCAACATTGCTGACGAGCAGCAGCCCGATGCAATCCTCATTGCAGGGGATGTTTATGACAAATCAACCCCCTCTGCCGAAGCGGTGGAGCTGTTTGACGACTTCCTTGTTCGTCTTGCCAAAAGAAATCTGAAGGTTTTTGTTATCAGCGGAAACCATGACTCTGCCGAGCGCATTGCATTCGGCGGAAGACTGATGGACAAAAGCGGCATTTTCATGTCCCCCGTTTATAACGGTAATATCACCCCCGTGCCCCTGACTGATGCATACGGCGATGTGAATTTTTATATGCTTCCCTTTATAAAACCGTCAAATGTGCGCCGTTACAGTGAGGAAACAGAAATTTTGACCTATTCCGATGCGTGTCGGTTTGCGGTTGAAAGCATGCACATTGACCCTGCAAAGCGCAATGTGCTTATCACACACCAGTTTGTGACAGGGGCAGTGCGTACGGAATCTGAAGATATCATTGTCGGCGGTACGGACAATGTGGATGTGTCTGTCTTTGAGGGCTTTGACTATGTGGCACTCGGCCACATTCACCGTGCACAGAAATGCACAAGTGAGTTCATCCGCTACAGCGGAACACCGTTAAAGTACTCCTTCTCGGAAGCAAGGGATGAAAAATCCGTCACCATGATTGACATCAAGGAAAAAGGCACAATTGAGCTGTCCTTCATTCCCCTTGTGCCCAAGCGCGACCTTGTTGAAATCAAGGGCACCTACAATGAGCTGACACTGAAAAGCTTTTACGAGGGCACCACATGGAACGAGGATTACATGCACATCACACTGACCGATGAGGAGGATGTGCCCGATGCACTCACCAAGCTGCGTGTGATTTACAAAAACATCATGAAGCTGGATTATGACAACCGACGCACCCGCAATGCAGCCGAAATCAACGGTGCAGGCGAGGTAACGGCAAAATCACCGCTTACACATTTTGCAGAATTTTATGAGCAGCGCAACGGACAGCCCATGAGTGAGGAGCAGCAACACTTTATGGAGCACATCATCGGGCAGATATGGGGGAAATAAGCAATGAGACCGATCCGACTTAAAATTTCAGCCTTCGGCCCCTATGCAAGAGTCGAGGAATTTGATTTCAGCAAGCTTGGCACAGGCGGCATTTACCTCATCACAGGTGATACCGGTGCAGGAAAGACCACCATTTTTGATGCCATTACCTATGCGCTGTACGGCGACCCGAGCGGAAACAACCGTGAGGTTTCCATGCTTCGCTCCAAATATGCCGACGATGCAACCCCCACCGAGGTGGAGCTGGTTTTCAGCTATTACGGCAAGGAATATACTGTGCGCCGCAATCCCGAATATGAGCGTGCTGCCAAGCGCGGTGAAGGCACAACAAAGCAGCTTGCAGGTGCCTCACTGATTTATCCCGACGGCAAGGAAATCAGTAAAATAAAAGATGTTGACAATGCAATCAGGGACATCATCGGCATTGACCGCAATCAATTCTGTCAGATTGCCATGATCGCACAGGGTGATTTCCAGCGGATGCTGCTGGCTTCCACAAGAGAACGCATGGAAATTTTTCGCCACATTTTCAAAACCGAGCTGTTTGCCGACCTGCAGGAAAGACTGAAAAGAGAAGCAGGTGCACTCGGCAACGAATGCGATGTCATCCGCCGAAGCATCAGACAATATATTGAAGGCATCGTTTGCAGCGAAGACAATGTTATTTTCATTGATGTTGAAAAAGCAAAACGCGGCGAGCTTCCCACAGAGGATACCGTTGCCCTGCTGGAAAAGCTGATTGCCGAGGATGAAGCAGCCGAGTTGAAGGCGGCTGACGAGCACACCGCCCTGCAGAAGCAGCTTGATGAGGTCAAGGCCCGTCTTGCAAAAGCAGCTGACATTGCCGCTGCTAAAAAAGATCTGCAGGCAAACGAAAATGCACTGAACGAGCTGACCGCTTACAAGCAAACCGTTCTTGCAAAATGCGAGGAACAGGAGAAGAAACAGCCCGAAGCAGAAAAGCACACCGAGGCAATTGCAGAAATCAAGGCAAGCCTGCCCGATTATGACGAAGCCGATACCAAGCAGGCGCATATTGAGAAAAACAAGGCCATTATTGCCGCAGCCACACAAAAAGCGTCCATGCTTGAGCAAAGACTTCAGCTTCTTACAGATGAAATCACTGCCCTTACCGAGGAAGAAAAAAATCTGCAAAAGGCAGGCGAAAAAAAGCTTGAGCTCGAAGTCTCAAAGCAATCAGCGGAAATTCGTTACGAAAAGCTGCTTGCTCTTCACAAAGGACTCAACAGCCTGCATATTGCCCGTATGAATTACAAAATAGCCTTGCGTGATTATGAACTGAAATCCGCTGATGCCACCGCAGCGCAGGCCGATTTTGACCGTGCCAACAAGGCTTATCTGGATGCACAGGCAGGCATTCTGGCAGACACCCTGCAGGCAGGCCTTCCCTGTCCCGTTTGCGGATCTACCGAGCATCCTGCCATTGCCGTGAAGCCTGCTGCAGCCCCCACCAAGAACGAACTGGATGCACTGCAGAAAAAGCTGACCGCAGCCAACAACGAAGCCAATGCTGCGCGTGCCGACGCAGGCAGCCTGAAGGGCTCAATGGATGAAAAGCAGAAAAATCTTGCCGATGAGCTGGACAATTTGTTGGGCATTGCATGCGACGAGAAAGCACCGCTCACAATCAAAACACGACTTGACAGCACTGAAGAGACGATCAAAAATCTGAAAACACAGATTCTTGCAGAGCAGAAAAACATTGACCGCAATGCTGAAATCGGAAAACTATTGCCGCAAAAGCAGGCAGATGCAGAAAAAGCAAAGCAGGAAATTGCACAAATCAAAGAAAATATCAATGCAAGAAAAGCGGAAGCTGCCGTGCTGGAAAGTCGCATTGCCGAGCTGAAGCAAAAGCTTTTCTTTGAATCCAAGGCAAAGGCAGAGGCAGAAATCACAGCCTTGAGCAATGCAGCGGCACAAATCCGAAAGGCCCTTGAGGATGCACAAAAGGCGCTTGCACAATGCAACGAAAAGGGAGCATCCCTGAAGTCCGCAAGGGAAGAAATCCTGAAACGGCTTGACGGTGCAGAAGAAACCGACACCGAACAGGAAACCGCAGTGCTGATTGCCCTCGAAGAAAAGCAGCTGGCACAAGCTCGTCATGAAAAGGTGCTGCACAGCCGTCTGACCGCCAACAAAAAGTCGCTTGAAAACATACAGCTGCAGGCTGCGAGCCTGATTGCCGCGGAAACAAAATACACATGGGTCAAGGCATTGTCCAACACCGCCAACGGAACAGGCTTCCAGGGAAAAGACAAAATCATGCTGGAAACCTATATTCAGATGACCTATTTTGACAAGGTACTCAACCGTGCCAACAGGCGCCTTATGATTATGACCGACGGACAGTATGACCTTGTCCGCAGCAAGTCGGCACTTTCAAAGCAGGGACAAAGCGGTCTTGACCTGAATGTGCTGGACCACTACAACGGCACCGAGCGCAGTGTCCGTACCCTTTCGGGCGGTGAATCCTTCAAGGCATCACTCGCACTTGCTCTCGGCCTGTCGGATGAAATTCAGGAATCCGCCGGCGGCATCCGCCTGGAAACCATGTTCGTGGACGAGGGCTTCGGCTCGCTGGATGAGGATTCGCTGAAGCATGCCATAAATGCTCTGAAAGCCCTTGCTGACAACAACCGCCTGGTCGGTATCATCTCGCATGTCGGAGAGCTCAAACGAGAAATCGACAAGCAGATCGTCGTCACCAAGGACATGGCAGGCGGCAGCAAGGCAGAAATTATCATCGCATAAGCACTTCCGAAAAACTAAAAAAGCAAAAATGATAAAATCCCCTTAAAACAGACACTTGAAAAACAAAAAGCTTCAAGCCTGTTTTAGAGGGATTTTTTTTCAAAAAGCAGCAACAGAATTCAGTTTTTATCTCATTGATGATTCAATTACGCAAAGCAATTCAGCACATCCGCATCGGCTCTGACAAGGGCGATGAATTCGTCGATGTCAGCACGGATGGTGTGGGTGCCTTTGGTGTAAACTGTTTTGTCCTTGGTCAGAATCCACTTTCCGTCGGGCACATAAACCTGCTTTTCAGTCTGCCCCTTATTCACAATCGGCGCAAAAATAATATCGTCACCGAAGAAATACTGGCTGTCGAGGGTGTAGCAGATTTCATCGTCGGGATATTCAAAGAACATGGGGCGCATGATGGGCCAGCCCTTTTCGGATGCTGTGTCTGCCTGGCTTTGAATATAGGGGCGCAGCTTTTCACGAAGCAAAATCAAATCCTTGAGAATTGCAAAATTGCGTTCTCCGAAGCTCCAGATTTCGTTGGGATCACCGCTTGGCTCCAACAG
The DNA here is from genome assembly GCA_045659125.1 of Acutalibacteraceae bacterium. Taxonomy (GTDB): domain Bacteria; phylum Bacillota; class Clostridia; order Oscillospirales; family Acutalibacteraceae; genus RUG806. The sequence continues at coordinate 16,314 of JAZOWJ010000004.1, read as the reverse complement.
ACCGGGAGTCGGCTCGTGATGGCGTCTTCTTGAGCCATGCAAGCGCATCACGGGGCTGAACAAACCAAACTGGAACCAACGAACGATGAGCTCACGGAAATCATCACTCGTAATGTCCGCACCGTAGAAGCCACCGATATCCGTATTCCACCAAGGAATGCCGCACATGGACATATTCAGACCTGCCTTCACCTGATGAGAAAGACTCTCAAAGGTGGACGGAATATCGCCCGACCACACCAGTGAAGCATATTTCTGACTGCCGAAGTAGCCGCAACGGGTCAGGGTGATGATGTCATCCCTGCCCATGGACTTAAAGCCGTCATAAGCCATTTTGGAGTAATAGTAAGGATAGAGCAATGCCACCTTATCGGCTCTGCCCTTGTGCCAGATGAGATTGTCGAACTGCTCGGGGTGGATTTCGGGCTCCGCTTCGTCAAACCACAGAGCATCCACTCCGTTGTCAATATAATTTTCCTTGAGTCGGCTCCACACAAAGTCCCTTGTGTCGGGATTGGTCACATCAATTTCAGCCTGCCAGCCGTAGAAATTAAACACCCTGTCCGAGCCGAGAACGGTACGCATGAGCATATTGCGGTCGAGCATGTGCCAATAGTTTTCGCTGCGTTCGTTGATAGTCGGCCAGACGGAAACCACCAGCTTCGTTCCCATTTCGTGCAGCTCGCTTGTCATAGCCTTGACATCGGGCCAATATTTCGGGTCAAATTTGTAGTCGCCCTGCTCGGTCCAGTGGAAATAGTCGCAGATGATGACCGAGAGCGGAATGCCGATTTCCTTGTATTTTCTTGCAACGGCAAGAAGCTCGTCCTGCGTTTCATAACGCAATCGGCTCTGCCAGAAGCCCGTTGCCCATTCGGGCATTTTGGGTGCATAGCCCGTCAGATCCGCCAAGGTTTTGCTCGTTTCTTTAGGAGTGCCTGCAAGCACAACATAGTCTATGCCGTGACAGCAATCGCTGCTCCAACGGGTTCTGTTTTTCGTCAGCTCGCAAAGACCCGTCGAGGGCACATTCCACAAAAAGCCGTAGCCGAGGGATGAATACACATAAGGGATGGTGCATTTTGCGTTGACGTTGCGGATGTCAACCGTGGAGCCCTTGAGATCAAAATCGTTATCCCAGCTGTGGCCCATACCGAAAAAGTGCTCGTCATCATGCGGATGGAAGGTCACCCTTGCCGACCACAGACCGCTTCCCTTGTTTTCGTAATGGCGGTAGCCGTCCTCAAAGGTAAGCTCGGGCTTTTCGGTCAGAATTTCCTTTTCGTCTATGTAAAAAACCACCCGTCCGCTTGTGCCGACCATGCATTTGAGCTTGCCGCAGGTCACGGTCGCCCAGTGCTCGTTGTTTTCAATCACGCAAGCAACCTCTTGCGGCATCAGGGAATAGTTTTCGTCAATCAATTTGCAATCGGGAAAGCTCTGAAAACGAATTGCATTCTCGCCGCAGGCCGTCACACGCACAAGCTCACCCTTGCGGCTGAGCAGGATCTCATTTTTGTTCACACGGATGTTGTTCATACATTCAACTCCCTTTACGATTATCTGAAATTCGCTTGCAGGAATTCGCGGAGCGGTCCGCCGAAGATTGCTTCGCAGGTGCAGCCACCCCAGGTGACACCCTGATTGCCGCTGCAATAAACGATATAGGTCTTGCCGTCGAACTCACACAAATCAACGTCACTGTTGTTGGTATTGAGATGGCGGAACTGCTCTGCCTGCTGTTCTTCGGTGAGCGTTACGCCTGCTTTCGGGTGCAGGTCTTCTTTGCTTGGCGTAAACAAGGGGTTATAAAATCCGATTTCCCACGTATCAAAATCGGCAGTGCGATAGATGTAAGGGGCAAACCGCCAGCATGGCAGCTCCTCGAGGCAGATCATGTAATAATAGCCGTCGGCATAGTGCAGAGCCGGGCAGGCGTTGTAGCGATCCTTGGTGTAGCCCTGCTCAAAGGGCAGCAGCTCCCAGCTTTGCAGGTCGGCTGATTTTGCAAAAAATTCGGTGAAGCAGGTGCCGATATACGGGTTGGGTGCGGCATTGAAGTTGCCGTTTTCGTCATCGGCGGCGGATGCCTCGACCGCCATCATATAGCAGCCGTCCCCCTTGCACACGGCGGTGTTGAACAGGCGGAAATTATCCGGAAACACAACCGCCACGGACCGCTCCCAGTGAATCAGATCACGCGAGGTGAAGCAAAAAACCGTGTTGTCCTGCGTGGCAAAGGCATACACGCAATCATTTTCGCAATAGCAGGAATAAAACTTTGCACCCTCGCTGCCGAAGGGGGCAAAGGGCTCATTGGTGAAATAATCACGCACAACGGCACAGGGCCACGCAATGTCACCGAAGCCGTCCCATTGGTTTTCCAGCCGCATGAGCCTGCCCTGCCACACAAAGACGGAGCACTCTCCGCCGCAGGACGAAATGATACCAGACTTGCAGATTTCCGGCGGCCCTTGCAAACGATCAATTTCCGGAAAACGAATTTCCTGCATAACAAATCCCTCCGATGGTTGATAAAAATATTATAGGCGGAAACCGAGGGAAAGTCAATGTTGAGAGGAAGGTAAAAAAGGGACTGCACCGGGGTGGGTGCAGTCATGTAAGGATTTTATTTCAACCAGTTTTTCGGGTCTTCAAGGCCGACAGCAGCTCGCAGGAGCCAACTGCAACTAAAAAACCAATTGTTTATATTGTATATTGTTTGCGTTTTCAGCGATTCATCCACTTGCGAAAAGATAAAGATAATTGCCCCGAAAAGGATAAATCCTTTTTGCTGAAATATTGTTTCTTATTCCCACTCGCTCCTGAAAAATAAATCTTAAACAGATTTGCTTATGGGTTTTAGCCCGGATTATTTATATTACTTTCATTATTCAGACAGTATGGGCTATCTGATTTTTTGTTGCCATTCTGTTGCCACAAAGGCATTAGAACTTATTGATTTTTCGGTTGCTTTCTCAATGTTTCAGGGAGCATTTGGTTTAGCTCTTGTCTGGAAAAAAACTGCGATTCATTTTCTTTCAAAGCCTTTTGAGCCAAAGAGTAACTTTTATCGTCAGTCAATGGCGCCGAAGCATAAACTTTGGCTACACGTTCTTGAAGATCATCCCGTCTACTTACAATATCTTCTCTTGATAGTGTAGGAAAATCTGTAAGTAACGACAGATACTGTTCTCTGAGTAACCACAATTTATTTGAGGTATCTAAGTGTAGTTTGTGAACAGCAGATAAATCTGTGTCTTTGAAATAAGCAGTTAATACTAACAGAAAAGTTGAGCAAATACCGCCTACCCAAGTGAGCAAGATTTGATTGGTAATCAACGTACCTATAAAGCCACCAGTTGACACCGCAGAAAGGATCAGTTGAATCCATTTTAATGCCGTATACTTTTTATGCAATCTTCCAGCATGGATTACTTGGGTGGTATAAGTATATACAACTTTACCGTAAGCTTCTTTGATTTGATTATAAAGGGTAGTATCACAAAGTCGGGAATTTGTTTCCATAAATTTCCTTCCATTCTGCATTTGCACTTGATGGGTATTTAGTCTCATCCGCAATAGCTTCTAATGCTTTTTCGTATGATGCTTTCGCCTTGGATTGAAAAGAGCCAAAACAAGTGATGAATCTGTCACTTCCCATCACTTGCCAACGATACTGGGATGTTGGTCTCTCAGATACATATTTAAGAAAGTCTCTTGTCATCCAATCATAATATACATACGATTTGTCTCGGTATTCCCAAGTAGAAATGAAGTTGTAACTCAATATATCCAACAAAATCCCACTGATATCTACGTTGTTTTTGTCCCTCCACGCTCGGGACATTTTACACAACCTTTTCAGGTTTGAATTACATTGGCTGTTCATTGACTGAATCTCAGCAATCTCTGCTCTGGGATCAGTAACCTTCCACGAACCGCCGTTGTTAGAATTTGCAAATGTGTAACTACTGCCATCTTTATTGATAAAAGCAGGTAAAACTTCAAAATTTATACCATCCGAAAATGGAATAATGATAATTTGCCCATCTGCTTTCAAGTTGGTAACTGAGTATGTTTTCTCTATGACCTTTTTCACTTCTTGAAGCAAAGCAGATTGTCCGTTGGATGTATAGGCGTTGAATTTCTCATATGTTGAATACGGAAGTTGTACCAACATATCTATGTCACTGGTAAAAATCTCAGTATCACGACCATATGAACCAACATACAAACTGTGAGCAGAGTCAGAAGATGTTCCCCAATAATCAGTGTTGATTCTCTTGGTAATAGAATGATATCTATTGCTAATTTTACTCAGATTGTCGTCTGAAAATCTGAGGTTTTTACAAAACTGTTCAAAAGCTGCAGCCACAGTAAAAGCCATATACAGTGAACACCTTCTCTCTATTTCTATTATGCCAATAATTCCGCTAAACGTGGGCACTTAACATAAGATAGTTCTTTTGGCTCGATTTTTTTCAAACCTCCACCATACACTCGTCCTTCGCTTTCAAGATCATTAGCAGTAATGTTACTCAAAGCGTTCCAGACCTCATATAGTATGTCAGGGGTCTGAGCAATTGCTTCTTGGAGTATTGCTTTAGGATATAACATCAAATAAGAATTGGTTGCAATTGCACTTGTGTGATTTAAAATGAATCTAAAAGGTGCGGCATGCTCGTTGCTTCCTCTTCCCATATATGAACATAAAAACGGTGTTGCTGCTCTATTTTCTTGATAATACCAAACTTTGCGATTTTTACACAAATATTTCTGTGCTGTGGTATCAATACCGCCACTCAAATAGTTCCAAATTGCAGGAAAACGTTCTTTTACTTCATTTTCTGGCAGTTTACAACTAAGTAAAAAATACTGAGTATTTAAACATGGATATCCGTTTTGATCACCGAACACTTCATTGCATTTTAAGTGACGCGGGCTTGGTAAAATTGGTGTAAAGAAATCCATATCAAGATCAAGTTCATCGATTTGTTCTTTTGATAAAATGAAGAAATCATTATCTCCAGTTGCAAGTCCACGTTTAATTGTAAAGAAATCGCCTATCGTAGGAACAGATTTACTTTGTGATTCGTCATCACTTATGTTATTGGCAAAACGAGTCCATTTTCTACTCTTTTTCAATGTGTTTCTGTCCACTCTTTGACTCAGCTCTGGATTTTCGTGCGTACCACCATAAGAAAATTCAACGTCATAATTATCTTCAACTATTTCATTTCTAAACCATACCACACAGGAGGAAACCGTGGCATCATCAAACTTACAGTTCTCAGGGTTGTACCTATGAACTCTAAGTAAATGAACTTTGTTTAGCAGATACTCTTTCAATTTGCTACCATAATTAACATCCATAAACTCACTTGGAATAAGCCAACCACATATTGCTTTTGGAGCAAGCCATTTATGTGCAGATAAAATAAAGTAACAGTATAATCCTGCAAGCCCCGAAAGCGATACCCCCGTTTCTTTTTGTGTCATAGCCGAGAGCTTGGCCTTCTGTTCTTTGTCAATATAATGGTGTCGTACATATGGAGGATTACTAATCAAAAGGTTGATATTTTCAAAAGATTCAATTTCAGTAAAATCACCGCTTACTAAATTTATATTTGTGTGACCCCAAAGTTCATTGGCAGCAGTATAGAAATCTTTGTCTACTTCAACTCCAATTGCAGTGTTTATGATTTTAGCTTGTTTGTCACACTCTGATAAAAGAGCTGAATAAAACGCTCCCGTACCAAATGCAGGCTCCAAAAAAGAGATTTCCTTCTTGTCCTGCAAAGTTAAACCAAAGGACATTATTTCTTGAGCCAATTCATAAGGGGTTGCAAACTGTCCAAACCGTCTACGACTTTCAATGCTTTTGCCATTATCAATTGCTGTTTGTAATTGCATCCTTCTGGATTCTATTAAACTCAAATCCCTAATTGCTCCAAATCGTTTATTCTGTGTTCCCATATCCAATCAATTCCTTCTGCAGCTTCGTAACCTAAATATCCCGAATCAAAGTAACCACATAAAAATAAACTATACGATACCGTATTACCATATGTATTTTTTAGTTGCTGCATTTTTGCAGCTTCTTCTTTACGACGTTTGTTTACATTGGTAAAATCTCCGGCTGATTTTGCTTCAATAAGGAGAGGGAAATCTCTAGCTTGTGCCGATTTAGGAAGAATAACTACATCAACGGGAATGTTGATTTTGTCCTCTGCTCCCTCAGCAACTAACACAGGGACATTGGTATGGAACGAGAATGTTCCTGGTACCATTTCGTTATACTTTGTGCCGGCATTTGCCTCAGTATACCCTCTATCTTGCAAGAAGCGTGTTATTGCTGCAAGCTGACGTTTCTCTTGAGCATTTCTAATAATTGGATCAGCTACCGCACCACACAATCTATCTGCAACAACAGTGGCGGATCGCTGAACCTCCTGTTCGGTTGGTTCACGCATTTCTGGCAACTAGACAAATATATCTGGATCTGCCATCCTATTGATAGTTTGAGCTATTCTTGAAAGTTCGTCAGATAACCTATCCGCAGCCATCCGAGGAGAAACACGAGGATTTTCTGTATCCTCCATGTTTTCCACTAAGCTCTTAGTTACTCCAGCTAAGCCGACAAGGCGATCTCTTGCAATTGGAGGACAGGTAGACATTCTCAGTATCGGTAAGACTTCTGGGTGATTTTTTAGCAGTTCCACCGATATATTCCGCAAATAGCTCGTATCAATAAGAGCACGCTCAACGCTATTTGCTGTCGTTACACGTGTTTCTCTAAATGCTCTTGGCGCAAACTCCATAAACCAACTATTATACAAATCTACAGATTGCAAAATATCAGTTTTCCAAAGATCGGGTTTATCTCTATTGATGCTCATATAACCTCTCCTCAAATAACATCTTTTGTTAATTCCATAATGTCGCCTATATCGCACTGCAGAGCGGTACAGATTTTCACCAGGACATCGGTTGTAACATTTTCGTTCTTGCCGAGCTTTGCCATTGAAGCATGACTTATGCCTGCAGCAACACACAAATCTTTTTTCTTCATATCTCGATCAATTAGAATTTTCCATAACTTTTTATAACTTACTGCCATACCTTTCACTCCAATAGCAAGTTTATCTATTTCACAAAAAGCTGAATTTAACTCAGCAATCGCTGATTTTAAGGATAGTATATCATACTTTCTTGCATTTTTCAATGGAATGAATGTAAATAATTATCGAAAATTCAATATAATCGCACGAAATGCCCGCAGAATCTCTCCTGCGGGCATTTGCGCATACAACCGACAATCCGGTTACAATTATTCTCTTAAAAATGTTGCCATTTTGTTGCCACAAGCGGATTCAAAAACTCGAAAACCCTTGATATTACAGGCTTTTTTCGCCCTCTAGTATTATTCCCACTCAATGGTGCCGGTGGGCTTGGGGGTGAGGTCGAAGAGGACACGGTTGATGCCTTCGACTTCGGAGGTGATGCGGGCAGTGATCTTGTGGAGCACTGCGTAGGGGACTTCTTCGATGGTGGCGGTCATGGCATCGGTGGTGTTGACGGCACGAATGATTGCCGGCCAGCCTTCGTAGCGGCTTTCGTCCTTGACGCCGACGCTCTTGATGTCGGGCACGGCGATGAAATACTGCCATACCTTGCCGGCAAGGCCTGCATTGTCGAATTCCTCACGCAGGATTGCATCGGCTTCACGCAGTGCGTGCAGGCGGTCACGGGTGATAGCGCCGAGGCAGCGGACGCCGAGGCCGGGGCCGGGGAACGGCTGACGGTAAACCATAGCATGGGGAAGACCGAGTGCTTCACCGACAACACGGACTTCGTCCTTGAACAGCAGCTTAATGGGCTCAACGAGCTCCATCGCCATATCTTCGGGCAGACCACCGACATTGTGGTGGGACTTGACAGCCTTTTTGCCTTCTGCCTGCTTCACGCTTTCGAGAATGTCGGGATAAATGGTGCCCTGTGCGAGGAAGCTGATGCCGTCGAGCTTGGCGGCTTCTTCGTCGAACACTTTGATGAATTCGGCACCGATGATCTTTCTCTTCTTTTCGGGATCGGCGACACCTGCAAGCAGGTCAAGGAAGCGGTCGGTGGCATCGATGTAAACAAGGTTTGCATCCAAACCGTTTTTGAAAACTTCGATAACATTTTCGCTTTCGCCCTTGCGCATCAGACCGTGGTTGACGTGCACACAGACGAGCTGTTTGCCGATGGCTTTGATGAGCAGTGCGGCAACAACGGAGCTGTCAACACCGCCGGAGAGCGCAAGAAGCACCTTCTTGTCACCAACCTGCGCACGGACTGCGGCGACCTGTTCGTCGATGAACTGCGCTGCAAGCTCGGGGGTGGTGATACGGGCCATGGATTCGGGACGGAGATTGTTGCTCATGAAAATTCCTCCTTGTATGTGATAAAAATTAAAAACTAAATCGCGCAACGGCTTTTCAGCCGACAAAAAAAGGTATATTCCCTTTTAATAGAGGTATTATACACCCAAAAAAAACAGAGTGCAAGAAAAAAAAAGAGGAATTTTTGAGTTTATGAGAATATACAGATTCTTTCAGGCAAAAACAAAGAGGGCTTTGTGTAAAATGGGGGGAGATCAATATTTGTCCTTCTGTAAAAAATTTAACACAATTAAGGGGTGCGTGGGACAACAACATCTTTTTCAGTTATTATAGATAAATCATCCTTTGCAAGATTGTTTAAATTTGCAACTCTTCTTGCGTGATTCATAACTAAATCATCATACAAATTTCTTATCAATCGTCCGTTTGAAAAGTTTTCATCTTTAGAATTAACACATTCAATAAGATGTTTTTCTATCAATCTTTGTGCTTCAAAACTAATAATGTAATCATTGGTTTTGCACATATTAAGAAGTATTAACTTTAATTCATCAGCATTATAATCAGGAAATTCAATAAATGTATTAAAGCGTGATTTTAATCCGGGATTAGATTCAAAAAATTTTTCCATAGGTTCAGTATAACCTGCGACAATAACAACCAAATCATCTCTATAATCTTCAAGAGCCTTTGTTAATTCAGTAAGACATTCTCGCCCATAAGAATCACTATGATCATTTTCGGTAATACTGTATGCCTCATCTATAAATAGTACTCCACCCTTGGCTCTTTCAATCACATTTTTTACTTTTAATGCTGTCTGTCCCTGATAGCCGGCAATTAAATCTGTTCTTGATACTTCAATAAAATGGCCTTTAGAAAGCAAACCAATTTGTTTATAAATGTGACCAACAATTCTTGCAACTGTTGTTTTTCCTGTACCTGGATTTCCGGTAAATGCCAGATGTAATGTATTTTTTGTTGAATGGAGATTATTTTCTCTACGCAATTTTTGAACCTTTTGATATACAATCAAGTCATTAACTTTTGATTTTACTTCTTCAAGTCCGACAAGATCGTTTAATTCACTTATCAAATCATCTAAAGTTCTAGCATCAGCAGATATATTTACATTCGTTTTACAAATGTTTTGTAATGCTATGTACCCATAGTATTCCACTAAATTAGTATTTACCACTTGTGCCAAATGCTTAATTTCAATTCGAACATCATCAACACTTAATATATCCGCAATTTTCTTTAACAGGGCTATTGTAGCTGTGTTGCTTTCATGATCAACAATCTCAAGCGTTAACTTTAGGATTTCGCCATTAGATTCAAGTAATACATCTAATTTTGATGCATTGCCAATAAGAGCATTTTTATATTTCTCCATTACATCACCTGACACAATATCAAAACTAATTCACATATTGCAATTCCTATTGCGCCACCAGCCAACAAATATGCGATTTTGATTTTTTTCATTATTTTTTCGATAACTGAACTGTTTGTCTGAATAGCCTTATTTTTCTCTTGAAATTCAATCCAAAGGTCATCGATATCGTTGAAATGTGCACATTTATCCAATCGTTCATTGATGACTTTTAACATTTTTTCTTGATTATAAACCACTCTTGCAATATCTTTTTGATTTTTTTCCACTTTTTTACTTGTTTCTTCTACAGTTTTTATTGAAATTAATATTGCTTGTATATATTCCTTATCTAAATATTCAAATGTATTATAAACTTCACCAAATTGCTTAATCAATTTTATTTGAGTATCGTTGATCTCATGAAAATGCTTTTGCAAATCGGTAGTTAACTCATTTAACTCTTCCCCTGTAACCTTATGATCCAATCCTAATCCTCGACCGAAAATAAGATCACCAAAAAACTCACCAAAATCCTTATCGTCATCAACTTTTCGTAAAGTTAAATCTTCCGGGATTTCTTCTGAAAATCTTTTCAATTGCTCTTTTGCGATGTCAAAATTATGTTTTTCAATTACTAATTCACTCATAGCTTTACACCTTCCTCAAAAGACTGTTTTTTATTATAAACCATTCTCCAAATTTTTCAGTAAATCGTCAATGCTATTAAAAGTTTCTTCTATAGTTTCATCATCATGAAAATTTACCGCAATATCATTTAATGAATTTTGCATTATCTGTGCAGCAATGCGATGATGCTCCCTTATGTTATCCGTGGATTTTGTTATCGTTTGCTCAAGTATTATTTCATTTGCAACTTGAACTTTATGTTGAAGTATCAGTATTTCGTTTCCTTTATCTATTTGCTCTTCTGTATTCTTCTCCTTTTGATTTTTTTGAATTTTCTTTTCAATAAGATTTATCGCTATTGCGCCTATTATACCGGCAACCACTGCCCCTAAGAAAATACCGAGAATATTTGCTAAACTGCCCAACAAGGGTATTTCTATCGCAAAAACAGGTATAGTCATTAAACTTTTTTCTATAACCTCACCTAAAATCAACGCACCTGAACCTGTTAGTCCTGCGATAACAAGTTTTCCGGTTTCAAGTAACAATCTCCCCAATGGCTTACCTTTGTTTTTGGGATCTTTTATATACTTGATTGCACTATTTAAACATTGCCAACTTTGTTTTAGTAACATCCATGCCTTTTTAATTGTACCTACTATCGGTCCAAGTATAGCGGTTGCAATAGTTGTCAATAGCGTATTTCCGGCATTTATCAGATGAGTTTTCATTTTAGCTAAAAATGAATGAATTGCTTCCTTTAGATAAGAAATCAAATTATTCAATTCTCTCTTCTTAGATTTAAACCACTTGATTAACTTTGAAATAACTTCCCGTACTAATTCTGCCAATAACTGCATAAGTACAGCTCTTAATGCTTTTCCGCCAATGCGAAAAGCCTCTTCTTTTCTGGATTGCTTGCCTGCTTCAATTGACTTGTTTTCGCCTTCCTTCTTTCGTTTTTCTAATTCTTCTCGTGCAACTTTATCCTTATTGCGTAATTGTTGCTCATCTTCTTTGCTGATATCAAATATTTCATCAGGCTTTTGTCCATTTGCATTAGGACTATCCAGCCATTCTGTCATAGTCTTATCACCTTTAGATGAATTCCAACTTGCATTCATTTCATTTAGATTAACATCGCTATTCGAAAATGCAATTTGCTCATCTTTGGTCATATGCGCATTAGCCGCAGGATCACGAATAATTTCTGCGGCAGAAATCGTGTGATCCATAGCAGTATGCCTTTCTGTTGACCCTTTAGGTCTATCCTTATCAAATGCTTTTCTTGCTTCTCTGGTTAATGTTGCTTCCTCTTTTCCTGATCTTGTATTATGAGTAATTATATTACCATCTGCATCTTTTTGAAAATTACTTTGCCAATTATCATATCTTTCTTGATAATCAATTTTAGTGTTATGTGTTGCTATCTTTCCATCAGCAAAATTTTCGGTTGTTTGAATATGAGCCTCTTTGCTCAAATCAAGGTGCAATCCACGATTTTCTTTTATAAAGTCGTCACCGGCAGTCACAGCAATTTGATTTAAAAACTGTTCCCATACAACATCTTTTATAACCTCACCTAAATTATCAGGATTACCAATTAACTCACGTTCTTCTTTCAAAAACTCTAAATTATTTAATTCCGCTTCAAGTTGTTCTTCTAATTGACTTTCCAATTGTTCAAGATCAAATGAATCATCAATCTCAAGTTTCGAATATTCATTTAATTCAGCAAGTGCATTTTCATTAGACATAACATACCTCCGTAATCTAAAAAAATATTAACAATCACATTTTTTATTATCCATCATTTCCACATTTTCCCCCTGGCTTCGTAGCCACATTTCAATGCCGTTGCCGAAAACTTCGGCGGTGATGGTAAAGGTGCCGTCGGGGTGGGGTTCGGCTTTGGCGGTGGGCAGGCGGTCGAGAACAGACTCGACGGACAGCCCCTTGTACAGAAATTTCACCGTTTGCAGCTTGCCGCCAAACATGAACTGCACACGCTTTCTGAACTCGCCCTCCTGAAAGCGGTCGGCATAAGCGACACGGAATGTTTTGTTGAGTACCTTAAAATCCTCAATGCGGTCGATACGGTAAATGGTGGGATAGAGGTCGTCGATGCTGTCGATGGGCTCGTGCGTGTTGTCATCCACAATGAATGCCAGCAAATAAAAATAGAATTCCGAAAACATGATGCCGACCGGTTGCACTGTGCGTGTAACGGTCTGCTTGTTTTTCAGCTTTGTGTAGGTGATCTGCATCAGCTTCTGCGCACTGACGGCTTGGCTGATATCCCACAAACGGTCAGTCAGGCTGACGCCGTGCTGTGGTTGGATATAATTGTGCCGTTCATTGGCAATAAGTTTTTTAACTGCAACTTTGTCCCGTTCCGGAACACAAAAATCAATAAGCTTATCAAGCATAGAGCTCATTTCGTCCTTCGGAAAAGCGCGGCTCTCGAGAAGAATTTTGCATAAGGAGAGAATTTCCTGATTTTTCAGACAATTCTGCCTGTCATTTTTCAAATAATATCCGTTTTTTGCACGGTCAAAAACGATTTGTGCGGTCGGGTTTTCTTCTTCCACATAGGCACGCAAATCATCAATGTCACGCTGAATACTTTTCAGGGATACATCAAATTCAGAAGCAAGCTGTTCCTTGCTCACAAGCCATCCTTTTTTCAGACGGTCATAAATATTGAGCAAACGCAAGCCCTTGTTGCATTTATAATCCACTGAAATTCCCCCTTTCAGGTTTCAGTATAATGGTTCACATGGTCATTATTTGAGCATGTGAACCATTATTTTTACAATAATTTGCAAAATAATCAAAAAAAGACAATCTGTGTCCACGTGGTTTTGTATGATAGAAATGCTCTTCGCCGGGATAAAAAACAAAAATGCACCCCACTAAAAATGAGGTGCACGAAAATGTGTTGACCTCTGTGCGTGATTGTTGCGACACAATTACTCTCCAAATCGGAAAAATGCAAACAGAGGAACACGTTTTACCAAAACAGTGTTCCCGTCGGAGAGTATATATAATTGTGTCGCATTTTCATTTTAACACGTTTTCGAAGTATTTTCAATATATTTTTATTATATATCATTTTTTCGTTATTTATTGACATTACAAAAAAGGATACTTGTTATTCCGTTACAGATCTGATATAATGATAAAAAAGAATATTCCGGAGGGATTGTTATGCTGATATTTTTGAAAACACTTGTGATTACGGTGCTGAGCTTGCTCGGGATTTTTGCGACGGACGGCGCAAGCAACACACCGATTGACATGCACAACGGCGGTGACCCGATGATTGCGGAAGAGGATGGACGATTCTATTACACCTTCACCACGGGTGGCGGCATTGACATCCGTGAGATTGCCGATTTTGACGACACGACCGTATTGTCTGCGCAGACGGTGTATTGGTCGGGCAACGACGGCATTGCGGGGGATATCTGGGCACCCGAGCTGCACAAGATTGACGGCAAATGGTATATTCTTGCGAGTGCGAGGTTTGCGGAAGATGCGGTTGCACGCGGAGTGATGCCCGAGGGCAGCACCGACGAGGAGCACGGCGACTACTACCGCTACGGCTTTGTGCTTGAAAGCGACAGCATTCTCGGTCCGTACACATTCAAGGGGATCCTTGCACCCGACGGACTGAACAACATTGACGGCACCTATCTGCAAAAGGACGGAAAGCTGTATTTTGTTTGTTCTGCATATCTGTCGGTTGCCAATCAGCATCTTTATATCTGCGAGATGGAAAATCCCTATACCCTGAAAACCGATGCCGACGGCAAGAACAACGCCGTGTGCCTGTCCTCCCCCGTTTTGAAGTGGGAAAAACAGGGCTGGCATGTAAACGAGGGGCCTGCGGTGCTGTATCATGAGGATGACATTTTTATTGTGTTTTCGGCAAGCGGATTCAGCTCGGGCGGATATTGCATGGGTATGCTCACGCTGACGGGTGATGATGTGCTCAATGCCTGCCATTGGCAGAAAACCCCTGTGCCGGTGCATCAAAATCAGCCGAAAAACAGCATTTACAATGCAGGGCATTGCAGCTTTCTGTATCGGGCCGACGGCAGTGTGCAAATGGTCTACCATGCAACACCCACCGAAAAATTTGAGGATTCCCCCCGCCTGACCTACATCAAAGAAGTGCAGTTCAAGTGCGGTGTGCCGCTGTTCTGAAAGACATAACTTTACATACAAAAACAGGGCTGCCTCAAACAGCCCTGTTTATTTTTGCGATATTTTTTGTGATTACTTTTTAAGGATTCGCAGAGCACCTGTCGGACAGGCATTGGCACAAAGCAGACAATCTGCACACTGTGCAAGCAAGTTTTCATCCCTGCATTCGGGTCGGATAACGGTGGTGAAGCCTCTGCCGACAAGACCGAGAATTTCCTTTCCCGTTGCGGCACATGCACGCACACAGTTGTTGCAAAGAATACACTTGTTCTGATTGCGTTCAATGACAACAAGGCGCTCCTCGGTGAAGCAGGGGTGATATGCACCGTCGAGTTTTTTGCAGTCGATGCTGAATTTGTCTGCATAGTGAATGAGTCTGCAGTGGCCGTAATCATGGCAGCCGCATTCCAGACAGCGCTTGGCTTCTGCCATGGCCTGCTCGGCGGTGAAGCCGAGATTGACCTCCTTGAAATCGTGCTTTCTTTCGTCGGCAGGACGGTGGGGCATTTTGGCACGGGGCAGCTTTTCACGGTCGGAAAAATCGAGCATTTCTTCTTTTCGTTCGGAAATGACCGGCTCCTTATAGCTCCATTCGTAGCCGCAAAGGAAGGCATCAATCGCTTTGGCGGCTCTGCCGGCTTCGGCAATGGCCTGCACGGCAATAGATGCACCCTTGTTGGTGGCATCGCCAACGGCAAACACACCGTCAAGAGAGGTAAGTCCTGTTTTTTCTTCGGCAAAAATGGTGCCGCGGCTTGTTACAGGCAGGTCTTCAAAGCCTGCAGGGTCATTTTTCTGACCGACTGCAATAATGACGGAATCGAGGTCGAGGGTAACAAATTCACCCTCTATGGGCACGGGGGCACGTCTTCCCTTTTCATCGGGCTCTCCCAGCTGCATGACCTGCAGCTTCACACCTGTGACATGACCGTTTTCGCCGAGAATTTCGGCAGGGTTTGTAAGAAAACGGAACACAACCCCCTCTTCTTCGGCTTCCTTGATTTCGATTTCTTCAGCAGGCATTTCGGCTTTTGTTCTGCGATAGATGATGCTGACCTCTTCGGCACCCAGTCGCACAGCCGTACGGCAGGCATCCATGGCGGTGTTACCGCCGCCGACGATGGCGGTTTTTTTGCCGATGGCAGGCTTTTCACCGAGTGCAACGGCACGAAGAAAATCAATACCGCCGAATACACCGTCAAGGTCTTCCCCTTTACAGCGCAGTGCACTGCTCTGCCATGCACCGTTGGCAATCAACAGGGCATCATGCTTTGCACGCAGGTCTGCAACGGTAGCATCCTTGCCGACGGTGAAATTGTTGATAAGAGCTACACCCAAGGCTGCAATTTCTGCAATTTCACGGTCAAGAATTGCCTTGGGCAGACGGTATTCGGGAATGCCGTAGCGCAGCATGCCGCCCATTTTGGGCATTTTATCGTAAACGGTCACGGTGTGACCTGCCAATGCGAGGTAATAAGCGGCTGTAAGCCCTGCAGGACCACCACCGATGATACCGACGGTCTTGCCTGTTTCTTCTGCTTTTTCAGGTATGACTTTTGTATTATTTTTGTAGATTTCGTCTGCGGCAAAGGCCTTGAGGAAGGCAATGGAAACGGGCTCCTCCACCTTTTGTCTGCGGCAGGCCGCTTCGCAGGGATGCGGACAAACTCTACCGCTGAATGCAGGAAGCGGTATTCTCTCTCGGATGGT
>JAZOWJ010000003.1:0-6580 GCA_045659125.1 Acutalibacteraceae bacterium | reverse complement strand
GGACTATCCGTGGGATCTCAACCATCAGATCGGACACGGCTATCCGTATGTCATTGTCGGCAAGCTCGGTGCAGAATATCCGCATAAAAATCTGAAATTTGTCAACCGCGGCATATCGGGCAACACTGTGCAGAATCTTTCTGACCGCTGGCAGAAGGACTGCCTTGACATCTGCCCCGATGTTCTGAGCATTCTGGTCGGCGTTAACGATGTGCATTATTCCGTGTTTGACGGCAAGGAATTCAATATTGAAAAGATAAAAGCAACCTATGGAGAGCTCATCGACCGTGCAAGGGAAGTCAACAAGGAAGTGAAAATCATCCTCTGCGAGCCGTTTAATTTCGCCATCGGCAGTCCCGGAAAGGAATGGGCAACCTGGCAGCCGCGGCTTTTGCAGGTGCAAAGAATGGTGCGTGAAATTGCAGAAGAAAAGAACACCTTTTTCCTGCCCCTGCAGCAGATGTTCGATGACCTTTGCGAGAAAGCAGAGCCGTCTTACTGGATCTGGGACGGGATTCACCCTACCGAATGCGGCCATTGGATGATTGCAAAAGAATGGCTCGACCTTGTGCAGAAAAATAATATTCTTTGTTTAGATTAAAATAAAAACGGGCATACTCACGACAGAAAAACAAGGAGGAATCTGTATGAAGTATGTCTGCGAGGTCTGCGGCTATATTTACGATGAAGAGCAGGGGGATCCCGAAAACGGCGTAGCCCCCGGTACCGCATGGGCGGATGTGCCCGAAACATGGGTGTGTCCCTTGTGCGGTGTCGGCAAAGAACTGTTTACGGATGAATAAAAAAGACGGTGCAGACGCAATGCCTGCACCGTTTCATCTTATTTCATCAGATCATTATACTGATATACTCTTACATAGTCCACAATGAACTCGTATTCCTCTTCGGTGTTCATTTCGTTCTGCGGTACTGCGTTTTCACCGCGAACCTCAAGAGAAAGAATCAGGTATTCCTCATTCTGCGAAACACCGCCGAAATCGGTGCGGAAGGATTCAACACCGTTGATGTAGAAAATGTATTCGTTTTCGTTCCATTCCAGTCCGTAGGTGTTGTATTCTTCATAAGGGTTACCCTTGATGAGGAACTTTTTGGCGCCCATCTTCTGATGCATGTCGCCGTAGTTGTCAAAATGCAGGTTGCTGGTGACGGCATTGTTGATTTTGTCTCCGTAGCAGTCGCTTTCAAAAATGTCGATTTCCGTGCCGTCACGGCCGTTGCCGTCTTCGTTGTAAACACCGTCGTTCATCAGCCAGAAGGCCGTCCACAGGTCAGCGCTTGCAGGCAGAATGCAGCGGCATTCAAAATAGCCGTACTTCTGTGAGAAGCCGTTGGGAGAGTCGGAGTCGGTGTCGATGCCTGCCGAGTACCAGCCTGCACCCTTGCCGCCCATGCCTTCGTTGAGGTATTTCAGCGGAATGACCAGGTTGCCGTCCTCGGTGTAAGCCATATACTGATTCCAGTAGGAGCCTTTTCTGGCTTCGCTGCCCGTGCCCCATGTGTAATGACCCGACCACACGCTGCGGTCCAGTTCACCGTCAAATTCATCTGCAAAGGTCAGGGTAAATTTGCTCATATCCACTTCGGGTCCCATGGGGTAGTGTGCAATACCTAAAAACATAAGCACCGTCGAAAGTGCGGAAAGAAGCATGGCAAAAATCTTTTTGAACATAAAAACAACCTCCGTTTTCATTCTTTAAAAACAATATACCAAAAATATACAACTTTTGTCAATACGAATGCAACTTTTTAAGACTCTCAATCGTTCTGTTAAGTGAAAGAGCCCGGGTTCATTCAAGCTGAAAGGAGAGGAAATATGCCTGATTTATTTACTTCACTTGTGGAAACATATGCCGATACGGTCACAAAGCTCTGCTTTTTGCGGCTGCAAAACCGTGCCGATGCCGAGGACACCTGGCAGAATGTTTTTTGCAAGCTTTACAAGACCCCGAAAATGTGGAATAAACCTGATGAAGAGCTGCGAAAATGGCTTGTCACCGTCACGCTCAATGAATGCCGCGACGCAAAACGCAGACTGTTTCACCGCAATCATGCGGATATTGATGAATTGCCCGTCGCCTATGAACAGGACTTTGACTTTAACCTCATACAGGAAGTCCGCAAACTGCCTGCAAAGTATGCACGTCCAATCATTCTGTTTTATTTTGAGGGGTATTCCGTCGGCGAAATTTCCATTATCCTTTCGGAAAAAGAAAACACCGTCAAGTCCCGCCTCAAACGGGGCAGAGAATTATTGAAAGGAGTTCTGACAGATGAATAAATATGATTTTTCGGTACAAACACCGCAGGAATGGAAGGACGAGCTTTTTGCAAAAACAAGCACGAATAAACAAAAACGCATCAAGCCCGTAGCGCTTTTTGCCGCCGTGCTGGCGGTGCTGATCGGTGTGTCGGGCACGGCATTTGCAGGGAAAGTGATGAACGCACCCGAATATTTCGGCTCGATTTTTCTCGGCAATACCCTCGCAGCAGGGGAAGTTTACTCCGCCAAAAACACGGTTTTTGAGAGCAGTCGTGATGACCTGCAGATGACCTGCTTAGGGATCGTCGGGGATAAAATCAGCCTGCATCTGATTTTTCGCATCACCTCAACGGGGGATCTGCTTTTTGATCCCGCTTACAACTATCTGTTTGAAAACAATGACCAGGATTTAGGCTTCTTTCCGAGCATGGGAAGAGGCATCGGTTGCAAGGTGATTGATGAAAGAAATCTCGAAATGTATATGGATATGACAGGCATTTCGGGCGGCAATTTCGTTGGCAAAAAGGTCGGATTCTTTTTTGAAAACCTTGAAAAATACCGTCTCGGCGGTGGTTTCAGCGATCTGGAAGTGATTCCTTGCGAATTTGAGGGAACGATCACCGTCGACTACACCAACACCACGCAAAAGCTCGCAGCCACCGAAAACGAGCTGACCGTGGACGGGGTTACCATGAAGCCCGAAAAAGCGGAAATCAGCAATATGAATCTTTGGTATGATATGGAAATCACGCAGGGAGCAGATCGCGTTTCGCCGCATATGCTTGAGTTTGTAACAGGTGTGCTGACCCTTGCGTTTGCCGACGGCAGTATGCAAAATTATGATCTGCAGCATCCGCCCGTGGATGACAATGATGTTTTTGCTTCTTCCGTCGGAAGAACAGGGGATACATTGACCTTTGTTCTGCATTTTCCGTCGCTGATTCATGCAGCGGATGTGAAAAGCGTTGCAATTGACGGCGTTATTCTGTTCGCAAGGTAAAAGCTTTTTTGATCTGAAAAGTGATACAGAAGAAAATTCTTGAATGTGAAAGGTGAGCTGAAAATGCTTACCTTTCTGTTTTTATTAAAGAAAATTGCAGATGCTATTGACAAAATAAATAAATTGCAATACAATGCAATAGAAAGCAATAGAATGCAATAGAAAAGCAACAGGAAGGGCAACACGATGGGATATATTGAGTCTGAGAAGTTAGAATTGAAAGTGCAATATACAACTGAAATCAAAAAAGAAATCGTTGCGTTTTTAAACAGCGAGGGCGGTACTTTGCTTATAGGTGTTGACGATAACGGAACAGTTGTCGGCGTTGAAAACGCAAAAGATATTATAGAGCGTATTTCCCTTATGATACATGAAGCAATTAAACCCGATGCTTCTTTACTGTGTAGTGCCGGTGCATACGAAGAGGGTGGAAAAATGCTTGTCAGGGTTGTGATCGGCAGAGGGGTTAAAAAGCCATATTACATTTACGAAAAGGGGTTGAAGCCCAGCGGTGTCTATCTTCGTATCAACAATACCTCACAGCAGGCATCCGAGTATGCCATCAAGCAAATGATTATTGCTAGCGAGGAAAAATCATTTGAAGCATTGCCGAGTGTTGAACAGAACCTGACGTTTGATTATCTGGAGAATGTTTTCAAGCATGCCGAAATTGAGTTGAAGAAAAAAACGCTCGGCCTGTTGGATTCCAACGGCAGTTATACCAATCTTGCATTGCTTTTGTCAGATCAATGTCCTTTTTCTGTCAAGGCGGCAGTTTTTGATAGTGATGATAAAAGCAGATTTTTGGATCGTAAGGAATTTGAAGGCTCACTCATTCGTCAGGCCGATGAAATATATGAATATTTAAAACTGAACAATAAGATGCGCGCAGAGTATAACGGTTTACGCAGAGAAGACAAGTCTGAGTATAATCAGCTTGTTTTAAGAGAAGGACTTTTAAATGCCATTACGCACAGAGATTACTCGCTGAACGGCAGCATTCTTATAAGTATTTATAAAAACCGTATCGAATATGTGTCAATCGGTGGTTTGGTATCGGGGATGACCTATGACGATATGATGCTCGGCGTTTCGCGTTCAAGAAACGAAAAGCTTGCAAATGTGTTTTTTAAACTCAAATATGTAGAGGCCTACGGTACCGGCATTGAAAAAATCCAGGGAGACTATGAGCAAACGGGACTTGCACCGCGCTTTGAGGTTTCGGATAACGGTTTTCTTTTGGTATTGCCTAATAAAAATTATATAAATACAGCAAAGAAGATCCGTACGGATAAAGAAATGGTATATGATTTTATTGTCAGCTGCGGAAGAGTTACCCGCACACAGGTGCAGGAGGAAATGGGCTTTAAGCTGACAAAAACACGAAACATTCTGTTGCAGTTGGAACAGGAAGGAAGGATTGAACGCCACGGAAACGGAAAAGGAGTTTTTTATACTGCGTAAAAAGTGTATGCAGAAAAAAGGATGTTGCAAAATCGGGCATTTTTGTGTTATAATTACCCCTGAGTGCAAAAGAAAGGAACATAAAAAATGATTATCACCAATGATATAAAATATGTCGGTGTCAATGACCGCAATATTGACCTTTTTGAAGGACAGTACATCGTCCCCGAGGGAATGGCTTACAATTCCTATGTGATTTTCGATGAAAAAATCGCCGTCATGGATTCCGTGGATGTCAATTTCAAGGATGAATGGCTCGGCAATATCTCTGCCGTATTGAACGGCAGCACGCCCGATTATCTCATTGTGCAGCACATGGAGCCCGACCATTCCGCAAATGTGAAGGCCTTTGCCGAGGTGTATCCCGAGGCTGTTATTGTGGCAAGCGAAAAGGCATTTGTGATGATGCAAAAATATTTTGAATGTGATTTTGCCGACCGCAGAATCGTTGTCAAGGACGGCGACACACTTTCCCTCGGCAAGCATACCCTGACCTTTGTCACCGCTCCCATGGTGCATTGGCCCGAGGTCATCATGACCTATGATTCCTGCGACAAGGTGCTGTTTTCTGCCGACGGCTTCGGAAAATTCGGCGCATGGGATGCCGACGAGGACTGGGCCTGCGAGGCAAGAAGATATTATTTCGGCATTGTCGGCAAATACGGCCAGAGCGTGCAGACCGTGCTCAAAAAGGCTGCAAAGCTTGACATTGCCGTCATCTGCCCCCTGCATGGGCCTGTGCTGAATGAAAATCTCGGCTATTACCTTGACCTTTACAACACATGGTCCTCCTACGGTGTGGAAAGTGAGGGTGTGTGCATCTGCTACACCTCCGTTTACGGCAACACCAAAAAAGCGGTCGAGCTGCTTGCAGAAGAGCTGAAAAATGCAGGCTGCCCCAAGGTGGCGGTCAATGACCTTGCCCGATGCGACATGGCAGAGGCCGTGGAGGATGCCTTCCGTTACGGCAAAATCGTGCTTGCAACCACCACCTACAACGGAGAGATTTTCCCGTTCATGCACACCTTTGTGCATTGCTTGACCGAAAGAGGCTACAGAAACCGCACCATCGGTATCATCGAAAACGGCACATGGACACCCGTTGCAGCAAAGAATATCATGCAGGCTTTTGAAAAGAGCAAGGACATCACCTTTGCCGAGCCTGTTGTGACCGTTCATGCCGCTGTGAAATCGGAAAATGTTGAACAAATCAAGGCCCTGGCAGCAGAACTTGTTAAATAAAAATTTTTTTCAGAACCGTGGAAACACGGTTCTTTGTTTTTGTATTTTCTTTTGCAAAATCGACAAAAAGTATTGATTGACGGAATATAATATGGTAATATAGCATAAAGGTGTGCCTTGGTACGCCTGTGCTTTGTTTTCTTAAAAAACAAATATTGAAAGCAAAAAGGAGAGATGTGTGATGGCCTCGAGTTGTCCGAAGTGCGGCACGGCTCTGAAAATTTATCAGATGAGTCCTTATTGCAAGAAGTGCGGCGTGCATCTTATGTTCGCTTCGTTTGAAGGGCAGTTTGAAAAGGACAGGCGCATTGCCGAAATGTCCATGGCTAATTTCCGCTACGCTATGGTCAAGCTCAAAACCGCTTATGTGGGCGGTCTTGCGCAAAAGCTGCGCATTGCCTTTGCCTTTGTTCCGCTTCTTGCCTTGCTTTTGCCGCTGGGCAGTGTCAGTGTGCACACCCCTGTTTATGAAGCAGGCTTCACCCTCAACGCAATCGATGTCATCATGAAGGGCATCATGGGCGGCCTGCTCGGTCAGCTCGGTGCTTTTGCGCAGGGGCCTGTGTTCGGTCCCGTTGTCGAGGCACTCAAAA
>JAZOWJ010000002.1:0-7593 GCA_045659125.1 Acutalibacteraceae bacterium | reverse complement strand
TACGGACGATCAGCAGTTTGCAATGGATTACCTGCATTCCAAGCATGTTATGATCATCCCCGGCAGAGGCTTCAACTGGGCCACTCCCGACCATTTCCGCATTGTTATGCTTCCCGAGCCCGATCAGATGGCAAAAGCCATGCGTGACCTCGGCGACTTCCTTGCAGATTACAGACAGAACTGATTTTTTAACCACCTTGCTCGGCAGGGTGGTTTTTTGATGCAGAAAAAATCCCTTTCCGCCATCAAAAGGTGAAAAGGGATTTGCAAATTATTCTTTAATTCAAGTAACCTTGCCGTTGGTGTCGCAGGTCAGTGTCATTGTTTTGGTTATGGTCTGCAGCTTTACTCCGAGTGATTTTTGCACCACGGAAAAGGTGACCGATGCGGTTGCATTTTGTTCTTTGCAGGTGTAATCATCCAATTGCCAGTTGCTGTCAAATGATCTGAAATCAAATGCAGCATTTGTGCACCATGCAGTTGTGCTTGTATAAGCAAATTCTCCCGTCAGCTGTGCAAGCCATAACAATTCCGAATCGGCAGAATAGTAATAAATGTATTTTTTGTTGTTTGCTGTTTTGGTTACTTCTTTTTGATTTTTTAATTGACCAATCATGCGAAGCAGTGCATTTATGATTTTTTGAAGCAGCTGTATCAGCGAGTTCATACCGCCGGATTCCGAAACCATAGAATCATTTGGTGTTGTCGGCGGTATTTCATCCGGTGTTATGGTTCCTTCGGGTTGTATTCCTGCATCATAATCCTCATCGTAAATGATTTCGTCAATGATAATAAAAAATGATCCGTCTTCATTTTGTTCTATCTGCATATTGTTTGTTGCGGAAAAGCAGGGAACAACCGATACACAAACCAGAACAAAACAAAGAATAAAAACCAAAAACCGTTTCATATTCCCATTCCTCCCGTCAGCAAAAGTCCTGCCTGCAAAATGCCTTCCTCATAATAGCCGTGGGCTTCCGTGTGCACATCAATGAAGCTTGCAACAACAAAAATGACATAAACCAATACAACCGCCAATACGGCAAACAGCAATATCTTTTTAACATTCATTTTCTTTTTGATGCTTGCAATGTCAGTATTTTTCAAAAAGCTTTCTGCAATTTCTTCGGGTGTGCCGAATGTTGCCTGAATGCTGTCAAAATCCGCATCGGATTCCTGCACAAATTCATCAATGTCATTTTTCAAATCTGTCAGAAAGACTATTTTGCTTTTGCGGTCGCAAAGCAGCAGGGTATCTACTTTTTTGAAATAAGCATTCAAGTCTTTTTTCAAAGCATCAGTCATTTTCGTTCACCGCCTTCAGAATCAGATTTACACCCATCGACACTTTTTTGTATTCTTCCAACAACTTGTTGTAGTATTCTCTGCCCTTGTCTTCAAGGTGATAATATTTACGCAAGCGCTTGTTGACCACCTCATCACGGTCGGAAATCAGCCCGTTTTCGACAAATCTGTACAAAACAGGATAAAGTGTGCCCAAGGGCAGCTCAAAATTCTTTTCACTTTTTTCGCTGATGGATTTCACGAGCTCATAGCCGTACATATCCTTTTGTGTCAGCACACTCAACACGATCAGCTCAACCGTACCGCGTTTAAAATTATCTGTATTCTGCATTTAATTTACCTCTGAATTTATCATTTTAAATATAGCAGATACGGAACATCTTGTCAAGATGTATATTATGTCACACAAAATAACTATTGACACAAAATAAGCCTTGTGCTATGATGAAAGCAAGGAGGTGTTCGTAATGAACAATTTTATTGAAAAAATCAAAAAAATCTTTGCCGCATTGCTTTCCGTTTTTGCCATGCTGTTTTCGTTCGGCACAGAAAACATTGCTATGGATATTCAGGTTTCGTATGCACCCGAACAGACCATTTGTGTTGAATGGAAAAATCAGACAGGCGCAGTCATTTATTCTCCTCGTTATTCGGTTGAAAAGCAAGTCGATGGGGAATGGGAAAATGTCGCTTTTGCCGAGCATTTCGGCTTTAATGAAATGGCGACCACGCATTATCCCTTGCAGGGTGGAACCTTCACCATAAAGAGTGAGGAAGTATTCGGCAAGACTCTTTCGGCAGGCACATACCGTTTTAATTTTGAATACGGCACCGCAGGCGGCGAAAAGGTTGCCGTGCAGGAATTTGTAATTTACACAGCGCCGGATGCCGGATAACGGGAGATTTATTATGAAAAAGTATCTTTCACTTTTTATGATGCTGCTTCTTGTTGTAATGAGTATAATCCCTGTAAATGCCGTCAGTGCAGAGCAGGCACAGGCATTGGCACCCGTTATTCTGTATCAAAAAGGTGATCTCAATGCAGACGGTCAGATCACGGCAGAGGATGCAAGACTGTGCTTGCGTGCGACTGTCGGACTTGAAGAACTGAATGACCTGCAAAAAGCAGCCGCCGACCTGTCGGGCAGCGGTGTCATAGACAGCAGCTGCGCAAGAAATATTCTGCGTGCAAGTATCGGCATGGAGCAATTCAATTCGGATCGCATTCAGACATCGCGTGATGTCGTCATTATAAAACCTTTTCTGACCGCAGGCAGCGGTATGTATCAATGGGAATGCACCGTTGCACCGGATGAAGAATTTGCAACAGTGGAACGATCGACATACGAGATTGCTCCGCCCGAATTTGTCGGTGCTTCCGTGGCACAGCATTTTTATATCCACCTGAAAAACCAAGGAACCTTTGTTTTTGTGTTTGAGTTGAAATGCTCCTGGACGGGCGAAGTCTTGCAGCAGTATACACTTATTGTTGAAAAGGTTTAAAAGAAGATATTCCCGCAAGTGTTTTTTTAGAAAGGAGTTGAATTGTATGAAAAAACTGATTTCCGTTATTTTGTGTTTAAGCCTGCTGTTTTCGCTCGGAGTATTTGCTGCAGCGGAAGATGTGCCGCAGCTTGCAGTGGTTGCATACAAGGATAACACAGCATGGATCGGTGCAGCTGTGCATGAGGATTATGTTTGCTTTGATATGATGGTTACAAACTGTACGCAGCTTGAAAGCTTTGAATTGTTGATTACTTACAATCCTGCTGTGTTGGAGTATTCCGCACACTATCCGTTTTTATTGGATGAGATAGTCAGAAATTCAATCGATTGTACGACCGCAGAACCCGGTAAATTGTGTGTCATCGGCACAAATGATGGTTATGGTGCAGACTTTGATCCGTTCTGCTTCAAGGTCATCGGCGAGGGGGATACGGATATTTCCGTTGAACTGGTGTCCTTCAGAACCGCTGACGGAGAGGTCGAGGATGTTGTGCTTGACGCAAGCATCGAAAACTTTACCGCAACAGAAAATGACTATGTTCCTGAAAAGCAACCCGAAATTTATTTCTACGGTGATCCGCCTGCAGTGCAGTACGGTGTGCCGAATTTTGAAACCGGAATGTTGATCGGAATGCTGTTGCGCGGTGAAATCCGCAATTGCGCTAATCTGGAAAGATGCGAAATTGCCATTTGTTTTGATCCGTGGGTAATGGAGTATACGATGCAATTACCCGATGGAGTTGGCATGGATTGGGAATCGGATGGCTTTGTCTATTCGGTTTCTTCGCAAGCACAATGGCTTGAACGGGATGTTTACGGAGTTGTAATTGAAATTTGCCGTGATACGACTACTGATGACCTCATGGTAGGACGGATCAATGACCCTGCAGCTGAATCGGAAATGAAAAATGATGTACTGCAGTTCCGCCCGTTGCAGTTTATGGTATACAACCCGGGTGAAACAGAGATATATGCAAAAATTCTGTCTTGGACGGATACAGACGGCAATACCATAGAGGGCAATGTAACATTTTCTGAAGGTGTTCAAAATGCCATGTCAGCAGAGGATTATGAAGCCATGACAGCAATGCCGTCATGCATGACAGGGGATGCATACTATTATTATTGGACTGCATCCGAAAATCTGACTGTGGCTCAGTTAACAGAAAGTGCACCCGATACGGCGGATGTTGTCATAATGAATGCAGACCAAAGCCGCGAACTTTCAGACGATGAGCTCATCGGAACGGGATGCCGTTATTGCATCATCATAAACGGTGAAACTTATTTTTCCAAGCTTTTGATTGTTAAAAATGACCTTGACGGAAATGGTCAAATTACCGCAGAGGATGCAAGACTTGCACTTCGTTTTGCAGTCGGACTTGACACGGCAACACAAGCACAGCGCCGTGCCGCCGGTGTTGCTGCCGCAAATGATTTCACTGCCGAAATTGCACGCACCATTCTGCGCCGAGCCGTCGGGTTGGATGCATAAACGCTGTCATATAAAAAGCAAAAAACCGCATCGGGAATTTTCCCGGTGCGGTCATTTTATGTCTTGTCTTATTTCAGCTTTAATGTGCAGTTGTTGTCCGAAATGCCGTAGTTTCCTGCGGTGTGCTTGAGAATTTCAAACAGGTCTGCAGGCTCACCCCATGTGGTCTTGAGGTTGATTTTTTTGAGAATCGGACGAAGTCTTTTGAACAGACCGAGCAGTGCATCACCCTTGGGAGTGCCCTCCACAAAGGGCTGATCGCCTTCAAAAATACTGCGGACAAGCTCAATGGCAAGCTCTGCAAAGGGAATATCCTTTACACTGTCATCCACCTTGATGCACAGCAGTTTTGCAACCTTGCCGACCGACCAGCCGTTGACGGCCTTGCCGAAAATGGTGATGATTTTTGCAAGTGCATCATTGTCGCCCAAACGCAATTTGCCCATCACGCGCTTCGGGTTGTTGACCATGCTGGTCAGCATCACGCGGATCATGCGTTCAAACTGATCCTGCATATACTGCTTGCCGGTTTTTCCTTTTTTGTCCCACTCAAATTCGGGAATCGGAATGCTTTCAATTTCAACCGTGCTTTCATCCTTGATTGTCACAAGGCGCATCATACCGGGACAGCCGATGAGAGCACTTGTGCAAACGTCATAAATACTGTTGTTTTCTTCGGTGGTATAAACATTCACACTCTGATTGTGCATATGGCCGGTGAAAATCAGATGCACGTCATTGTCGGCAAGAATTTTTGCAAGAGCCTTGCCGTTTTTCTGCGTGGCATCACCGACCAGCCAGAACAAGGGCTGACCGGGCAGCAGGGGATAGTGCTCCATGGCAATCATCATTTTGCCGTCTTCATTGGCCTTTTTAGCCTGTTTTTCAATCCATTCGAGCAAATCCTCGTCATAAGCCTTGCCCTTGCCGTCTTCGGTGTCATTGCAAAGCACAAGCAGCCTTACATCGTCGGAAAGCTCGGCAACATAAGACAGATGCTCCTTGTTGAATGCGATGGCATCGTCGTAGCCGTAGTCCTTGTAATAGTCATACAGGTCCTCAAAGTCAACCCCCTCGGGCTCAATTCTTCCTGTTTCGTTGTATGCAAAGGGATGCTTGTTGAAGTCGTGTCCTGCTGTAACAACATAAATTTTCTTGCCGCTGTTTTTGAGTTTTTTCAGCAGCTTGCCGAAGCTTTCATGGCTTTGTTTTTCACCGTTGAACGAAAGGTCACCTGCAATCAGCACAATGTCTGCACGATTGTCGTTTGCAAGATATTCAAAAGATGCCTCGTTGATGGCAGCCGTTTCCGCAAAGCATTTCTGCTCATTGTCCATGAAGTCTTCATAGGCATCGCCCCAGCAGCCCAGGGAATGTTCAAAATAATGCGTATCTGTAATTACAAAAAATTTAAGCTCTTTCAAATTTTTGCACCTCTTTTGCCATATTCCATGTTATTTTATCATAATGGAAAAATTATGTCAATATCAACAGCAAAATTTGAAATTCATCTTGTATTTCTGTGCAAAATGTGTTATTTATTAAATAAAGACTTTTTTATAAAGAGAGGAAATGCAATGAAATACGAAGCAAATTGGGAAAGCCTTGACAAAAGACCTGTTCCCCAGTGGTTTCAGGATGCCAAATTCGGCATTTTTATCCACTGGGGGCTTTATTCTGTGCCGGGCTATGCCAAAAAAGGTGACTATGCCGAGTGGTACGGCTGGAATCTGAATGACAAGGAATCCGCCACATGGAAATTCCACGAAAAGAACTACGGCAAGGATTTTCAGTATGCCGATTTTGTAAAGGATTTCAAGGCCGAGCTGTTTGATGCCGAGGAATGGGTCAACCTGTTCCAGAGAGCAGGTGCCAAATACATGAACCTTGTTTCCAAGCACCATGACGGCTATTGCATGTATCCGTCGGAATATGCATGGAACTGGAATTCCGCCGACCTGCTGCCGCACCGCGATTTCTGTGCAGAGCTCAAGGCTGCCTGCGATAAAACCGATGTTAAATTCGGTGTCTATCATTCCGTTTACGAATGGTTCCATCCGCTGTTCCTCAAGGATCCCGAGCAGTATGCGCTCGAGCATCTGATTCCCATGCTCAAGGAGCTTATTGAAAAATATCAGCCCGCAACCCTGTTCACCGACGGCGAATGGCAGTATCCGTCCGAGGTCTGGCATTCCGTGGAATTCCTGGAATGGCTTTACAACGAATCGAGTGTCAAGGACTTCATTGTTCCCAATGACCGTTGGGGCAAGGAAACAAGAGGTGTGCACGGCGGCAACTTCACCACCGAATACGGCTATGTCGGCAACACCGACGCAGAAAAGTCTGCCGAGGAAATTCAGGAAATGCGTTACTTCGAGGAATGCCGCGGTATCGGCAGATCTTTCGGTGTCAACCGCATAGAAACCACCGATGATTATATGTCTGCAGCAGAGCTCATTGAGCTGCTTGTTTCTCTCGTTTCCGCAGGCGGTAACCTGCTGCTGAATGTCGGCCCCAATGCCGACGGCACCATTCCTGTCATTATGCAGGAAAGACTTGAGCAGATGGGTGATTGGCTTAAAGTCAACGGTGAAGGCATTTATGCTTCCCGTAAGCTCAAAAAGAGCAAGCTCGACAAGGTCTGGTATACGCAGAAGGACGGCAAGATTTATGTCTTCTTCACAGGCTTCCCGTTTGGCGAAAAGACCGTCGATCTCGATTTTGACCCTGCTTACAAGGCACGTCTTCTCGGCTGTGATGCAAAGGTGGAAATTGCACAAGCCGATGACGGCATGAAGCTTATTTTCCCTGCAATCAATCCCGACACAATGCAATCCGATTATATTTACACCGTGTGCCTTGAAAAATAAGGAGTGATTTTTTATGGCATTTATCAGACCCCGTGAGGAAGAACGCACAGGCTATCAGAACGGCTTGCCGCTTGAACCGCACATTGACTTCCAGAACGATTTTGTTATGTGCTATCGCCTGAACGAAACCACCGCCGAGCGGGTAAAGCAGTATGTTGACAACGGCTATGTTGCCCACCTGATGACGGGCATCTCATGGGGCTCTTATGTCGATTACCTGACGGGTGCGTATGACGGCAGGGAACACATGGATGAGTGGCAGAAGGATCGCTTCGGCAACGAAATCGTGCACGGCCATATGACCCCTTACATGGTGCCCACCATCTCCTTTGCCGATTATTTAAGCGAAAAACTCAGAATCGCTGTCGATGCAGGTGTTGTTGCCATTCATGTTGAAGAGCCCGAATTCTGGGACAG
>JAZOWJ010000001.1:0-8277 GCA_045659125.1 Acutalibacteraceae bacterium | reverse complement strand
GACCGAACAGATTGTGCAGATACAAGGGCAATTCCACAGCGATGTGGGAATAGTAATTCTGACCGCAGCAGTCATCGCAATACATGCTTCTTGCACCGTAGGGCATGACCACCACAATGTCATTGCGTGTTGCAAAGTTTTCAATACGGGAATAGCGCATCCATGCAGAGCTGTCGTCGGAAAGACCGTGCAGCAGCCACAGCACCTTGCGCTCTGACATATCGGGCTTGTTGCGCAGCGTGCCTGCATCGGGCAGACAGATATGCACCTGCGTGCACATGCGAAGCTGCTCGGATGCAAAATCAAGAACGGTAAATGCCATTTTCTTTACTCCCTTTTTATATATTTTTATGCTTATTTCTGCAGAAAATGCTTCATCAGTGCTTCACCGCTGTCATAGTAAAGACCTGTCTGCTTTGCGGTGTTTTCGTTGATGGTGTCCACACCGTCAAGCAGCTTTGTGCTGTCATAAATCATGTAGGGCACAGGGTCGCTTGCGTGGGTACGGGTGACGATGGGTGTGGGATGGTCAGGCAGAATCATCACCTTGTATTCACCGTATTTTTCAAGCTCGGGCAGCAAAACAGACAAAACAAGCTCGTCAATCAGTTCAATGGAGCGCACCTTGTTTTCGGGCTCGTTGCGGTGGCCGCATTCATCGGGTGCTTCAAAATGCAGATACACAAAATCGGCACCGTTTTTGAATTCCTCAATCGCACACGCAGCCTTGCCTGCAAAATTGGTATCCATGTAGCCTGTTGCACCCTCCACCTCGGGAGTGCGCATTTTTGCACAGCCGCCGATGCCCTTGAGCAGGTCAACGGCTGAAATAACAGAGCCCTTGAGACCGAATTTTTCTTCAAAGCTTTCCAGTGCAGGCTTGGTACCCTCACCCCACATCCAGATGGAGTTGGCAGGTTTTTCACCCTTTGCAATGCGTGCCTTGTTGACAGGATGGTCCTTAAGCACATCATAGCTCTTTTTCATCATATCGATGAGCTCTTTTGCGTTTTCGCAGGTGGAAAGATATTCACCGACCACTCTGCCCGTGATGTCATGCGGAGGGGTCATTTTGCCGAGATCCGTGGTGCCGTTTTCCCAGACAAGGCAGTGACGGTAAGCCACACCGCCGTAAAAACGGTAGATTTCGTTACCGAAGGCTTCCTGCACGGCCTTGATGAGCTCGTGTGCCTCTGCGGTGGAAATATCCCCTGCGGAATAGTCCACCATGGTCTTGTCGGCATAGTTTTCTTCGTCGGAAACAGTGACAAGATTGCAGCGCAGGGTGACATCCGTATCCTTCAATGCAACACCGATGCTCACAGCCTCCAGCGGTGAGCGACCTGTGTAGCATTCATAGGGGTTATAGCCGAGCACGGACAGATTACCGATTTCACTGCCGGGCTTGAGGCCGTCACCGATGGTCTTGACCAGACCGACCTCACCCTTTTTTGCCATGCCGTCAAACAAGGGCTTGCTTGCACATTCCATGGGGGTCTTGCCGCCAAGGGCAGGGACGGGATAGTCTGCCATTCCGTCATACAAAACAACTGCATATTTCATTTTTTATGTTCTCCTCTCGGTTTAATCTGTATTCATAGGGCTGTCGGGATTCCAGCCCGAAATGCTGCCCCGTTCCAGGGCACCAATGATTTTTTCACGCAGGTGCGGATAATCCTTTTCAAGCGTGTTGAGCAGATTTTTCATTTTTTCCCGTTCACTGTGACCGTCCATGGGACAACCGCTTTTCTGCACAGGCAAAAGATTGCGCTCGGCGGCACTTGCCACAACACCCTCACGGGCAAGCACCATGGGACGAATCACAAAAATATCCTTGCGTGACAGATACGTAACGGGACGAAAGCACTCAATGCGGCCGCCTGACAGCAGATTCATCATGAAGGTTTCTGCTGCATCGTCCATGTGGTGACCGAGGGCAAGCTTGTTGCAGTTCATTTCCTTTGCCGCATCATGCAGCGATCCGCGCCGCATTTTGGCACAAAGTGAACAGGGATTGTCCTCCTTGCGGTATTCAAAAATGACCTTGGCAAGCTCGGTTTTCTTGATGAGATATTCAATATTATGCTGCTCGCACAATGCTTTGACCTGCTGCCAATCGGCACCGTTTTCAAAGCCCATGTCGAGGGTGATGCCGACTACCTCATATTTTTTGGGATAAAACCTGCGCATCTGTGCAAGCGCCACGAGCAGCGCCAATGAATCCTTGCCGCCCGAAACACCGACGGCAATGCGGTCACCGTCCTCGATCATGCTGTATTTTTCCATTGCCGCACGCATGCGGCTCATCAGATTCTGCATTATGCATCCTCCTCGGGGATCACATAATCCAGCAGCTTCGGCAGCAGCTCCACACCTACAACCGCGTCCATGAACACACCCTCGGCACGGTATTCCTCCACCGAAACGGCACCCTCACGGCGCACACGGTCGGTAAGACTGCCCTGCGTATAGGGCATGAGCAGCAAAACGCGTCTTCTTGTGGGGGGCAGTGCCTCCATGATGGCATCCATGAGCTGTTCAAAGCCTCTGCCGCTCAAGGCGGAAATCATCACCGCATCACGCGAAACAGGCAGCAGCCACGGAGTTTCCATGGCATCACATTTATTGTATACCGTGACGGTGGGCTTGTCCCCTGCTCCGAGCTCCTGCAGAATGGAACGGGTCACGGCAAGATGGTTTTCATATTCGGGGTCGGAAGCATCGCAGAGATTGAGAATCAGGTCTGCATCGGCGGCTTCCTCAAGGGTGGACTTGAATGCCTCAACAAGCTTCGTGGGCAATCTTGAAATGAAGCCGACCGTATCAATGAGCATGACCTCTCTGCCGTCAGGCAGCTTCAATGCACGCGAGGTCGGGTCGAGGGTTGCAAACAGCTTGTTTTCGGCAAGCACACCTGCATCGGTCAGGGCATTGAGCAGGGTGGATTTGCCTGCATTGGTATAGCCGACAATGGCACAGGTGACAACACCGTCCTTTTTGCGGCGCTTGCGGTGCAACTCACGACGTTTTTCAAGCGCATCAAGATTTTCCTCCAGCGAATGAATGCGTCTGCGGATGTGACGGCGGTCACTTTCGAGCTTTGATTCACCGGGACCTCTTGTGCCGATACCGCCGCCCAGTCTCGACAGCTGTGTGCCTCTGCCCGAAAGACGCGGCAAGGAATATTTCAGCTGTGCCAGCTCAACCTGCAGCTTGCCTTCGGCTGTGCGGGCATTGCCTGCAAAAATGTCAAGAATAAGCATGGTGCGGTCGATGACTCTTATTTCGGTCGCATTTTCCATATTACGCTGCTGCACGGGGGACAATTCCGCATCGCAGATAATCAGATCCAGATTGTTGCACTGCGCAATAAGCCTTGCCTCTTCAAGCCTGCCTGCGCCCAGGAAGCAGGCATTGTCGGGACGATCCCTTTTCTGAATCAGGGTACCGAAAACCTCACCGCCGGCGGTTTCCACCAACAGTCTGAGCTCCTCCAGGGATGTTTCGGCATCAAAATCCCCTGTATCCACACTCACAAGCAGCACTTGCTCTTTTACAACAGACTCGTCCATGCAGCCTCCGAAAAAAAATAATAATTAAATTTATTATATTCTTTTTTTTTACTCTTTTCAATATTTTCAAAAAAATTTATGCTTTGTACTTATAATATGGAATGCGGATTGACAATTTTATTTTTTTATAGTATGATAGATTCGATATAATATGACAAAGGATTGAACATAAAATGAAGAAAACCAAAACCATTGCGGTACTTATGACCGTTGTTATTCTGTTCGGAATCTGTGCGGCAGGCAGCAATCTGCTGTTGGGCAATGTGCTTCCCGTTTCCGATGCACAGCAGGCAGACAATGACTTTGCAGGCCTGATGGAAGGGCTCGAAATCAACACAGGCAATCTTTCAGGCATGCTGGGAGATCTTGAAAACTTCAATCCCGATGAAATTCCCAATATAATTCTCGGCGGTCTGTTCGGCTCCATCGCCACCACCCAGCCCGTTGAAGACGATCAGCTGAGCACCATCACCACCATTGTGCAGGCCCTGCTCGGCGGCACACAGGAGGGTGAAACCACACTCGATGCCATCAAAGAAAAGCTTGGTGACCTCGGCGGCACGGTATCGGAAAATGAGCTGATTCAGGCCATTGTTTCAACACTTCTCGGCTTTGACCTGAGCAATTTCGACATGAGCATGCTCACAAGCAATGAATTCATCAACACCCTCATGGGCAACCTCGGCGGACTCAACCTCGGCGGTGCACAGCAGGTTACAACCACGGTTGCAGCAGGCTCCACACAGAGTGCGGTCATCACCACCATTCCGCAGGTTTCCACCACCGTTCCCTCTCTGCAGAATCCGTCGATGAGTGTGTCCACAACCGTCAACATGGGTGTCACCAACAGTGTCCCCGTCATTTCCACACAGCCGCAGGAAAGCTCCACACAATACTACCTCGGGAATGCAGGCACCATTGTTGAAAATCAGTCTACTGACTATGTAAACAACACCATTCCGTCGGTGAATGTGCCGACTGCTCCGTCTGCAAGCGATGCAAATCAGCAGATGCCCGACGGCAGCAAGAGTGTTGTCAGCCCCAAAATGATCGTCGGTGTGCTCGTGCTTCTGCTTTCGGGTATTTCGGTGGTTGCCGTTGTGATGGTACTCAAGAAAAAATCATAAATAATAAAGGGCTGTTGCACGCAGCCCTGTTTATATTTTGGAGGCAAATATGGATACTGTGAAAAAGACAATCAAGATCATCGCAAAAACCATTCTCGGTATTCTCGGCAGTGTCATCGGAATTGCTGCCGTTTTATGCATTATCCTGCTTTCATGGTCTGCTGTGCAAATCAACCGCGGTGAGGTGACCGAATCACTGCCTGTCACACCGACAGATTTCGTCCCCGAGGTCAGAATGATTGCATTTACCGACACCCACAACGAAAACGAAAATGTGGCAAAGGCGATTCAGCAGGCTTATGCACTGTTCGACAACGATGAAAGCTACAAGGGTGTGGACGCATTCTTCGGGCTCGGTGATTTTTCGAGTGTCGGCACCCTCGGCGACTATGAAAATTTTGTGAAAGTCCTTAAAGAAAATGTGCGTGAAGACACCGTTCTCATCAATGTGCTGGGCAATCACGAAATGAAAACCGAAAACTGCACTGCACTGTTTGAAGAAGCCTTCGGCCACGACATCAACACCGTCACCGAGGTCAACGGCTTTACCTGCATCGGCTTTTCGGGTGAGCGCTTCCTGACAGAATGGACCGTCACCCCTGCAAGCCTTGCATGGCTTGACAACGCAATTGAGGAGGCCGAGTCCACCGCCGGCGACAAGCCTGTTTTTGTGTTCCAGCATCCGCATCCCTTCGGCACGGTCTACGGCAGCACGCTGTGGTGCAACCCCGGTCTGAACATGGTTTTTGCAGGCCACAACAAGGTTGTCAATTTCTCAGGCCATTCCCACTTTCCGATGAACGACCCCAGAAGCATCAATCAGAATACCTACACCTCGGTCGGTGTCGGCGCCATGGCTCGTTTTGAGCTTGACAAAAACTACATCATCGGTCAGCACCCCGCAGGCTATGAGGATGCAGCACAGTTCTGCGTCATTGAAGCCACAAGCAACGGCAGTGTGCGTGTTCGCGGCTACGATGTGCTGTCCGAAACCTTCTTCTGCGATTACTTCATTGAAGATGTGAACGACCGCAGCACCTTTGCCTACACCTACAAAAACATGAAGGCGCACGACACGGCTCCCGTATTCCCTGCTGACAGCACCGCAAGGGCTGTGCAGAACGAAAACGGAGATTATGTGATCAGCTTCACACAGGCTGTTCCTGCAGAGGGCTACATTGTGCATGACTACAAGCTTTGCATTGCAAATGAAAACGGTGAAGAAGTGCTTGAAGAGCATTTGCTGTCTGATTACTTCATCATTAACGATGATGACACCTTCAGCTTCACCGTATCGGCAGACGTTCTGCCTGCAGGCAATTACACACTGACCGTCACCGCTGAAAGCGCTTATCACATTGATTCCGAGCCGATCAGTCTTACATTTACAATATAACATGATGAACGAAAATAATTATTCACTTCTGCCCGACGAGCATATTGAATACCTCGATGCCGAGGGCACATTACCGCTGATTGTGTCCCCCTCACACACCTTCGGCACGGATGCGCTGCTGCTTGCCGATTTTGCCAACGTGCACAACAGCCAAAAGGTCTGCGATTTCGGCACGGGCTGCGGCATCATCCCCTTTTACTGGCTGCGTGAGAGCACCCCGAAAGAGGTCTGGGCTGTTGAAATTCAGGAAAAAGCCTGCAATCAGCTGACCCGATCCGTACAGCACTGTGAAAAAGCAAAAAATCTGCAGCTGCTGCACACGGATCTGCGCGAATTAAGGGGAAAAATCGAAGCAGGCAGTCTGGACATCGTGACCATGAATCCGCCCTACAATGCAGCTGACCACGGTAAGGCAAGCGATAATACCGCACGCAAAATTGCACGCAGCGAAGCCGACGGCACCTTGGAAGAAATCTGCAGGGCAGCCGCGTATCTTTTGAAATTCGGCGGTGCATTCTGTATTTGTCTTCGCCCTGAACGATTGAGCGAGGCCATTGTTGCCATGCACAAGGCTTCGCTTGAGCCAAAACGGCTTCGTCTTGTGCATCAGAAGCCGACCGATGCGCCGTGGCTGTTTTTGCTTGAGGGCAAACGAGGACGAAAGCCCGGTCTTGTTGTGGAAAAGCCTTTATTCCTGCAAAATGAGGATGCAACACAAAGCGAGGAATTGCTGCGCATTATGGGCAGCTACAAAAAATAAAAAAAATTTAAAAATTTTTGATTTTCGGGTGCAAACGGGGAGAAATCCCCGTTTGTTTTTTGTTATCATGCAGTCAAATAAAAAAAACAACAGGAGGACTTCATGAGCTTTACAAAAAACGACACCAACATCCGCTGCCCCTTTTTTGTGCGGGAAACAGAGCAATCCATCATCTGCGAGGGCTTTGTCAGGCAAAGCGCACTTGTGACCAAATTTCCGAGTGAAAAAAAGAAAATCGCCTACATCAACAAATACTGTGTGCGGTGCACGGGCGGCGATTGCTACCTTGCAAGGGGGCAGTTTGAGCGCTACGAAAAGCTTGACACATAAAAAAAGCCGTCGGTTTTCCGACGGTTTTTTTGTTGTATGTAAAAATAACAACCTTCAGCTTATTCAGCAGCTTCTTCACCGGTGATGCCGAGCTTTTCAGCAAGACCCTTGAAAGCAGCAAACAGCTTCATAAGGAACTGCATAAGAGCAGCAAAGTCAAAAGAAAACATGATGCGTCCTCCTGTTTTAATAATGGAAAATCAACCGTGCAACAGCGAAAGCTTATGCTTTTTCGTCTTCAGTTGCGGTGTCTTCCGGGAGATCTTCGACATAGATGGTCCAGCCGAGGAAATCAGCAAGAGCCGAGAAAATGTCGGTGATGAATTCAATAAATGCTTTGAAGAAAGAATCCATGAGAATTATCCTCCTGTTTTATTTGAGTTGCAAAAAAGCTTATGCTTCTTCGCTGGTAGCGCTGTCTTCTGCTTCGGGAGCGAACAGATCGATGCCGATAAACTTAAAGAAATCAGCAATAGCGGTCAGGAATGCTCTGATAACATCCATCCAATCGCCGGTGGAAGCTGTAAAATCAAGAAGATCTTCAAGTTTCAAATTCATAAGTAAGTACCTCTTTCTGAAAAATTATTCTTCGGTCTTGGTGGTGTTGTGACCCTCGCCTTCTTCGGGGAGAATGAGAATGCCGAGATCTGCAAAAGCCTGCTTGATCTTTCTGAGAATATCCTCAATAAAAGCAAGAACCTCTGCCAGAGTGAAATCAAAAATAGCCATTCAGTGCACCTCACTTTCTATTTTGATTATAATTCATTATTACTATAACACAATTCGTCAATCAGTACAAGTCTTTTTGGAAAATATTTTCGTTTTTTTTCAATTTTAACAATTACAACAAAAGAATGCAACAATTCAGTCCCGAAAAGAGAAAAGACCGGTCAAACCGGTCTCTCTTTTGCATGCAAATTAAATTTTGAATTATTCGTTAGAGGTCTGAGAGCCTTCTTCTCCTACCATACCAAACAGAGCCTTGAGGGAGTTGATGATGGTCTTGAGAGCGTTAAAGAATGCTTCGACGATAGCGACGAGTTCCTGTGCACCTGCCATTTGAGTAGCACCTCCTTGTTAGCAATTGCAAAT